>JAICXS010000452.1 GCA_025934615.1 Nitrospiraceae bacterium | reverse complement strand
TGGTTCATCGGACGATTGCAAACGGAACGGGACAAAGCCCGCGTGCTGGAAGGATTGGAAGGCGCCTCGGCCGGCGCAGGGCAACAGTTCGATCGCCGCCGGATGGAACAAACGCTCGCAGGCCTAGGCAATCGCATATTCTTGATGAACAATGTGCACGAAGACGAGCCGGTCGTCTTTGAAACGCGATGGTGTCTCTCCTATTTGCGCGGTCCATTGACGCGGACGCAGATCAAGACGCTCATGGAGCCACAGAAACGCGATGAGCCGAGGACTGAGAGCCTAACGGCGAGGACTGAGACAGGTCTTTTAGACGGCGTCTCCTCAGCCCTCGACACTCGATCCTCAGGGCTGAGTGCTCGTCCCATCCTACCGCCTGGGGTCTCACAGTATTTCATCCCTCTTCGCGGTGCGCCGCATAACGATACACTGGTCTATCGACCCATGTTGTTTGGCGCCGCGGATATCGCCTTCATCGACGCCAAGTCACGGTTCGACGTCACTGACTCGACTACATGGCTCATCCCCCTGATCGATGCGCCCATGTCAGTCGATTGGGACAATGCCATGCAAATCGACATTCCTTTAGGTGAATTGGAGCAATCTCCCGAACCCTCTGCCGTCTTTTCGACACTGCCGTCTGCAGCCGGCAACCCGAAACACTATGCGACATGGAATAAAGATTTCAGCACTTGGCTCTATCGGACGCAGAAATTAGACGCACTGAAGAGTTCACGCTTCAAGCAACTCTCCAAGCCGGGCGAGCCGGAACGCGACTTCCGGATCCGGCTTCAACAAGTCGGACGCGAGCAGCGAGATCAAGAAACCGAACGGTTACGGAAATCCTATGCGCCAAAGATCGCCGCACTGCAAGAGCGTATTCGCCGAGCGGAGCAGGCCAAAGAACGGGAAGCCGAACAAGCCAAGGCCGCGTATGTCCAGACCGCGATCTCCGTAGGCGCCACGCTGATCGGCGCCTTTCTCGGCAGGAAGACCATCAATACCTCCACCATAGGTCGCGCCACGACCGCCGCACGCAGTGTCGGCAGATCGATGAAGGAAGCGCAGGATGCGACGAGAGCGGGGGAAATTATCGGCACATTACAGGCTCAGCTTCAAAATTTAGAGGCGCAGTTCAAGGCGGACGCGAATGCGGTCGCCGAGAAGCTGGACCCTTTCACCGACACATTGGAAACGATTTCCATCAAACCGAATAAATCGAATATCTCGGTGAAACTTCTCGCGCTGGTTTGGGCGCCGCACTGGCAGAATGAAAGCGGGAAGCTGACACCAGCCTGGCACTAGTGCATCCCCTGTCAGTCGAAAACCTTTCAGGTATCGATCGTCAATGTTTGAGGGTCCGATCCTTTTGCATGATTTTGTCCGTCCACGCCAAGAGAATGGCCGAGGCTAAGAACGTCATATGGATGAAGATCTGCCACTTGATGTGCTCGGTAGAGACGTTCGCCACATTCACGAAGGCCTTGAGGAGATGAATGCTGGAAATACCGATGAGCGAGGCCGCCAGCTTGACCTTGATCGTTCCAGGATCTACGTGACTCAGCCACTCGGGCTTATCGCGATGACCTTCCAGATCCAGTTTACTTACGAATGTGGCATAGCCGCCGATGACAACCATCGTGAGGAGATTCGCCACCATGGTGATGTCGATAAGGGACAAGATGCCGAGCATGAAGATTGTCTCGCTGCTGCTCCGCAGCTCGTGCACCATTTCCCACAGCTCCATCAAAAACTTGTAGGCATAGAGACATTCCGCGATGATGAGGCCGCCATACAGTGGCGCTTGAATCCACCGGCTGGCAAAAACAACAATTTCAAATAACTGCTCCACTCGGCTCTCGCCATTACCGTTCGCCGTGGCCGTTCCGATGGTGGTGGAAGAAGACGGGTCTGTCTCACTCGACATGGATCCTCCTTGATGGTCTCAATGCGAATGCACTACTGTAGTCAATGGAAGTGCGATGTCAACCGATTTGATTACGTCCCTCGAATCAGCTCGTCCGGAAGCTCGTTGGGGTTGTCTCCTCCACGCGTTGGAAAATGGAGTGCCAGCAAGTCGCCGCACCGGGCAATGGCATCGCAGAGGGCCTTCGTCGGATGATCGGCTCGGATGCCCTGCACGAGATCCCGCACAAGCGTATCCCACGTGCCGGGCGGCACGCACGCATCAATCGACCGGTCTGCCAAAATCTGAGCGCGACGTTCCATTAATGACAGGAAGATGAGTATACCGGTTCCTTCCTTGGTCCTATGGAGTCCTTGCTCATAAAAGGCCCGCTCCGCTCGCAAGCGAACCTTCATCGCCATCCGCTCATCTGAGATGAGCAAACGAATGACGCGGGGGAAGCGACCGATGAAGCTGCCCAGCGCATACGCTGCGAGCACTCCAACTATCATCCATCCGGGATGATGACCCGTCCACCGCCACCGGCCCAACCCATAATCCAAGCTCACCAGGGCCGCAAGCGTCACAAGAGCCACAATCAAGCCTGCCAAGTACGACGCATCCCGGTACCGTGCTGACACCGCCACGACCATCGGGACAATCTCTCCCCGCGTTCGCCGCTCAGCTCGCTGAACCGCTTCGCAGATCGTGTCCAAATCGCTTTGCGAAAACATAGCTCCCATTCACTTCGGGGTTGTGCGAGCCGTACGTTCCTTTTCTATTTTTTGCCGTCTGCCGAACACCT
>JAICXS010000144.1 GCA_025934615.1 Nitrospiraceae bacterium | reverse complement strand
CGCGCATCTGCTCGTCAATTTGATCGGCCGACGGTGGAACGGACGTGACCGGCATGGAGGAGGTGGCCGGAGCTTGAAAGACGGCGGGCCGCTTGTGCTTGAGCCACGCTTGATGCCCGAGGTACAGTGCGATGACGAGCACCAGCAATCCTAAGAGTGTGCCGACGCTTCCACGTTCAGTCTGTACCGTCTTCATCGTGTGCCGTTCGCCTCCGAAACGTTGTAGCGAAAGTCCTATTAGTATAGGTGAAATACCCAGTCTGTCTAGGAAAGATACGAGGCGGAATCGAAAGGGGAGGCTTGCCGAGCGGTGAGTGGTGAGACCCCGTTAGAGCGGTCCATCGAATACTCTTAGCTGAGATCCAAGCTGACGAGATAGTCGTTCAAGTCTCGCTTCTGCTCTTCTTCGGTCCCTTTCAGGACGTCGATCTCTTTGCGGAGTTTCTCCATCTCGGTTTCCTGATTATCCAGTTTCTTGACGTAGCGATTATAGAGGTCTGACGTGTGTGCCAGTCTCCCCATGTTCTCACGGATGCGCGTTTGCTCCTGTGCGATTTCTTTCGTCCGCTGTTCCAAGTCACTCCTGCGGGCGGACGTTTGGGAAAGCCGGTCACGGAGTGCGACAACCCGCTGCAAGGCTTCTTTGACCTCTGCCGATACCTGCGTGGCATGGAGGTAAGAGATGATCGCGTCGGAACCCGAATCGACGAGCTGCACGGTTTGTTGCAGTTGTTTTTCTTCGCGCACACGCACCGCCGCAGTTCGGCCGGCATCGATCGGCACGGTGAACCGATAGACGTCGCGTGTCCGTTCAGGTGGTGTGGCAGGTTCGACTAATTGCCAGTCGGGCCGGTACGGATGTTCGATCAGGAGTGTCTTGGCTTTCAGATCACGGTTTTTGATCTGATACGCTTTCTCTTCGAGTATTTTATGAGTGGCGATCAGCACTCCTTGTCTGAGGCGAACGCTGAGAAGATCCTGTCGGCCCGATTCCACTGTGGGATTCACCTCGGTCTTCAGATCGAGCGCATAGCTTAGAAAACGCTCTTGTCCGGGCGCCAGGTCTTCAATGCGGGCATCGCCGGCATACGCATTTCCATCGAACACCGTCATCGGGCCTTGCATGAGATAGAGCGGCGTGTTGTTGTGCAACCGAAAGCCGTTCAGGGGATGTTTTGCATGGGTGGATTGATTGTAGATTGATACTTTCCGGCCTTCGATGGGTTGGTTGACGATCGGCAACATGGCAGACGTGTGCCGTGCGATTGTGATGGGCGCCGTCATCGTGTACTCAAAGAGTTCCCCGGTATCCTGTCCCTGCGCAGCCGCGGTTATCCCTTGTTGAGGATTCAGCGGAGCAGGGATTGCGGGCGCCATGGCGCTCTTGCCGGCCGGCGCTCGAAGTCCGCTGAGGGCAGCGGCCGAGCGCGAAGTTTTGTCCATCTCCATCCGTCTCTCTTCCGTATCCATTTGCTTCATCTCTTTGGGGGATTCACTGAGCGCGTCGCCGTACACGCGCGGCTGCAGTGAAGCATAGAGTTCGGGTACGACAAGAGGGCGAGTCGCATACAGCGGCTGATAGAGATCCATGACAAAGGAGATGGGCCGTCCGGATATCAAGGACAGGTCGATATGCGACCAATCCGCCTCGGTGGTGTTCTCAACAATCGCCCATCCTTGAAGTAAAGGTTGATGAGTGTCATCGAGCACCAGGCGGTACGTGGTCTTCCAAACCGGCGCTTCGGTGATATAGGCCGCACGAACGTTTCGGCTTCCTTGTCCTTCGAACAGAATCGAGACGGTTCGTTTTTGCGCATCGTGCGCCGTCGCGAGGATGGATAAGGCTTGCTGGAGTTCTGCCTGTAACTGCGGGTTAAAGATTTGAATGCGTTGCACTTGCGCGAGCGGAATAGAACGGAGACCGTCCTCGGTGAGGAGATTGAGATATTCGACAACGATGGCTGGATGCCGGCTTTCGTCGTGCATAACGTGTTGCTTCTTTTCGACACCGAGAACCGCGCCTTTGAGAGGATTAGGCATCGCGACTTCGATAGGCTCACCGCGAATTTGATCCAACAGTTGCCCGAGCGTCGGATTACCGGTCAGGTTAACTGCAAAGCTCACCAGCGTTTTCATGATGGGATCGCGCGAGCCATAGCTCACGGTGGAAACGTGTCCGCCGTCGGCATCCTCTACGACGAGACTTTTGAGTACGTCGTTCATCTGGTCGATCGTAAACCGCAGATCGACACGGCCTTTGTCTTGTACCGTGCCCTCGTGCTGAAAGAAGCCCACCCCGCTGGAATAGAGCACCACTTTCGACAGCGGTAGCGCCTGGGCAAGAGAGGGCAACATCGGCTCGCCGTGCGATATTGGCGCTTTACCGAACGCGAAGCACACCATGGCCGCTAGGCTGATCCATATGGTGAGGCGCTTCATCGTGTCCTCCTTCGAGTCTTCGATGTGGTTGACCTACAGATTTACCGGGCTGGCCTCGCTCAGCGGCACAGTATAATATGCACCTCATGATGGCAATGGCTTTTCGCATGCAGCCTGCACTCACTGTTGGCCTTATTCTTTTGCTCATCCATGCGGCCGTCCCATTAGCCCGGGCTGAGACCGCTGCCTTGCTCCAAGGGCAAGAACTGTCTCGCCAGGCGGATGCGCTGATCAAGGATGGCCATGAAGAAGAGGCGGCCAGGTTGTACTTGGCGGCGCATGTGCAATTTCAGAACACCATCCTGGCCTACTTCGAATCTGCGCTGCGAGAGAGTCTAGGTGGTCCACCCGCTTATGGAGATGAAGAGGCGTTGATGGGGGCCGGTTCGCAGGTCGGAGACCTTCGAAATGTGAATCTCTCCAAACTATGGATCGTCCTGGATCCCGAGGATCGCGCTTACCAGCAGGGGCTGGAGTCGGAGCGCGCCTCGCTCTTACAGCAGTTTGATCAATTCATCCAGCCTGGCTCCGCCGGTCCTTTGGAGGCCTTCCTCATTCGTTTGTATCCGGAGGATGAATCCGGTGAACATCAAATGGAAGCCGTGCGGGATGGGCAGATGCCGTCCTCTAAAAGATGGCAACGCCTCCAGCGTGCACTTTCGCCTTGACAAGACTCCTTCCCGTCTCTTAGGGTGACGCCCACATATTCGGCACGGGTGTAGGGAAGAGGGTGGAACTCCCTCGCGGTCCCGCCGCTGTAACTGGGGACGAACCTCGCGAAACCACTGTCGAGAGTAAGCCATCAGTATTCAGCCGTCGGCAACGAGTTCAGAGCTGCAAGCCGACCGCTGAAAGCTGTACGGTTCTTGACGGGAAGGGCGGGAAGTAGAAGGAACCAGAAGCCAGAAAACCTGCCCGGTCCGACCATCTTTCCCTCGTGGGCTGGGGAAAGGGTGAGGGTGAAGAAGCGGGTGCAATCCTCAGGGTCTCCAGGCCTTGGGGATTTTTTGTTTTGAGCATGCCGCACAAGAGCATTTATCAGTGCCGTATTGCTATGTGGGCACTTATGGTGGGGCTGTTCTTTTCTGTTGGGCCGGCGACAGCGTATCAAACGGACGATGGCACTATGAAACGACGACAGCAAGGCATTCTCACGGGGATGCCGTTTATGGCCAATGTCGTTCCGCGGACTTTCGTCGACGATCTAGGGAGGAAGCTGTACCTCGCCAAAGAGCCGAACCGGCTCGTGTCGTTAGCTCCCAGCATCACTGAAACACTCTACGCTATCGGACTCGGTGACCGTGTCGTGGGTGTCACGGAATTTTGCGACTATCCTCCCGAGGCCCGAAGTAAACCAAAGGTCGGGTATTCGCGTCCCAATCTGGAGACGATTGTCGCCTTGCAACCGGATCTGGTGTTGGCCCCGCGCGACTTTATTCGTCATGATGTCTTGGCAAAGCTTGAGCAACTGAAGATTCCCACATTTATCGTCGAAGCCAAGACCGTCGAAGACATCGTATCACGTATTCAAACGATCGGGCGGATGCTCGGTCAGTCGGACTCCGCTGATCGAGTCGCCATGGAACTGCGCCGCCGTCTCATGGAGTTGAAGGCCAGGACGGAGGGGTTGTCCCGGCCTCGCGTTCTGTATGTGTTGAACTCACAGCCGCTCATTACCGTTGGGCCTGGAAGTTTCATCGACCAATTAATTGAGATAGCAGGGGGTGCGAACGTCGCGGCGCGCGCTCCCTCTCCGTACCCGCGCCTCAGTATGGAAGCCGTGCTCGCACAAGATCCCCAAGTGATTATTTTTCCAGTCGGCACGTCGGAAGGCATTTCCCCTGGAGAACAGACCCTCTGGCGACGTTGGAATACGATCGCGGCGGTGAAGACCGGCTCTTTTCATCAGATCCCCAGCGATTTGCTCAACCGTCCAGGACCGCGCATTATTCTTGGACTTGAGAAACTGACCGAAATCATTCACCCGGAACAATTTGCGCCCTCCAATTCGCAGTCTGGTCGATAATTACCAATTTCACCATGGCACACGGCACGACGATCAACACAGCCGCGACGGCGAATCGTACGAGTGACTTCGACATCGAGCGCTCGATCGTCAGCCACCGACGGTGGCTGACGATGATGGTGGGCTTGTCATGCGTCAGCGCGGCGGTTGTGATCGGCTCTCTTCGATTTGGCGCAGAGTCCATTTCTTACACCGATGTGGTGGACATTTTCCTGCGGTGGCTTCATAACGGGTCTGCCTGGATGGAATCCGCTGAACCGAACTTCATGATTCTGATGTACGTGCGTCTGCCCCGGATTGTCCTCGCTTTCATGGTCGGAGGATGTCTCGCCACAGTTGGTGTCGGACTCCAAGCCTTACTGAGAAATCCGCTGGCGGACCCGTACGTGCTCGGGATTTCCAGCGGCGCGGCGCTGGGGGCGGCTCTCGCGATGCTGATAGGCGCCGGCACGACAATCATTGCGATTTCTTCGCTGCCGGTATTCGCGTTTATCGGCGGACTGCTCTCGATTGGAATCGTGTATCGGATCGCGGTCTCTTACGGACATCTTCCGGTCCATACGTTGCTGTTGGCCGGGGTCGTGTTAAACTCGGTTTTCTCGGCCTTGATCATGTTCATTACATCGATCATGGACCCGAACCGGTCGTTCGGCATGATGTCATGGCTCATGGGTACGTTACTGGCGCCCGATTATCCGGCGCTCGGCGCGCTGGCTCTGTATGTCGGCGTGGGAACGGCTGTCTTAGCATCTCAGTCGAGCGCGCTGAATATTCTGACGCTCGGGGAAGAATCGGCGCGCTCGCTCGGCGTGGAAGTTGAGCGTCTGAAGAAGATAATTTTTGTAACCGCCGCTCTGTTAACCGGCGCGGTCGTGTCCGTCAGTGGGCTCATTGGTTTTGTCGGCATGGTGATCCCGCATGCCGTCCGTCTGTTCGTCGGGCCCGATCATCGACTGCTGCTGCCCGCCTCCGCTCTCGTCGGCGGCATGTTTCTCGTGATTGCCGATGCGCTGGCGAGAACGCTCTTGGCGCCTAGCGAAATTCCGGTCGGGGTGGTGACGGCTTTGGCAGGCGGCCCTATTTTTCTCTACCTCCTGACCCGCCGAAAGGGCGGCTTCGCTTCATGACTGCAAAGCCCCCTGCTTATTCTGTCAGAGACCTCGGCTATCGGTATGGCGCGCGCCGTCGTGAGCCAGGCACGCAAGGAGAGTGGTCGCTTCGGCACGTTTCCTTCGAAGTGCGTGACGGGGAAATTCTTGGTCTTCTGGGTCCGAACGGATCGG
>JAICXS010000259.1 GCA_025934615.1 Nitrospiraceae bacterium | reverse complement strand
TACCATGGCCGAGGCATCGCAACGCCATTCCTAATGCCGCCGTGGTCTTCCCTTTGCCGGCCCCGGTATAGACGATCAGCAATCCTTTTTCCTCTTGCGCTTCCGCGATCCGGCGATCGACGGAAGCTTTGAGCCGCTGCATCAGCGCCTTATGATCGGTCGGCTGTGTCATGCTGTTTCCCCTGTACGTGCGGTAGGCGCCTCGTTGTCTTTCGAGCGGCCGCGACGAGCGTCTCGGCCATCCGGGGTTCACTTGCGAAATGTAGATGGGTGTAGAGCGCGAGAGTATTGCCGGAAACCAGACCATCCGATCCTTTCACGTCACCTTGGGCATTCGTCACCCGGCATGCATAGTCCAGCGCTCCCGTGGCCGTCAGGCTGGAGTAGTGAAACTCATGCCCTTTGGCTGTGAGGCCATTTTCTCCCAACAGACACGGCCGTGTCAGTTCCACTGTTCGATATCCGATCGTCAAACCGGACGGTCGCATGACAGCGGTAGCGGGGAATACACCGACCATCTCATGTGATCGGCCCCCACCGTCCAGAATGGACTGCGTCAAATACATCAGCCCCCCGCATTCGGCATAGATGGCGCCGCCACCAGCCGCAAAGGCGCCGATCGCTCTTCTCATAGCCACATTGTCGGCCAGCTTCCGCGCATGGACCTCCGGGTATCCGCCGCCGAGATAGAGAAGATCGACGTTGGGAAGGGCGTGATCTTGCAGTGGAGAAAAATAGATTAGTTCAGCTCCGGCCGCCCTCAATAATTCCAGGTTCTCGGAGTAGTAAAAACAAAAGGCAGGATCGTACGCCACACCGACACGGATCTCGCCTACCTCAGCCGCCGACGTGGAACTGAAACCATGCTTCCTTGTGGGTTCACCTTCCATTTCGTTCGCCGTGTGCGCAATAGCTTCAACACGGTCCAAGTCGACGGTCTCGCTCGCGGACCGGGCGAGATTCTCATAGATCGCACTCGAGCCCTGTTCGATTGCCGTCATAATCCCCAAATGGCGATCCGGGATGGAGACGGCCGCGTCCGGCTTCAGATAACCTAGGACTGGAATGTCGGTCGCTGATTCTATCGCTTCCTTGAGCAACCGGTAATGCCCGTCGCCGCTGATACGATTGAATAGAACGCCGGCGACGCGCAGATTCGGATCGAAGCGTGTATATCCCAGCACCATGGCGGCGGCGGACCGGGCCATCGCGCTGCCGTCAATGACCAATAACACGGGAACCTGTAGTTGCTTGGCGAGCTCCGCGGTGCTCCCGATCTCATTCGTCGGCGAACTCCCATCGAAGAGTCCCATCATGCCTTCCACGATGGAAAGGTCCGCATCCGCGGCAGCCCGGCAAAAGATCTGCCGGTTCAGATCGCGCCCCAGCATCCATCCATCCAAGTTCCGTGATGGTCGGCCGGTGATCAAGGTGTGATGGCCGGGATCGATAAAGTCGGGGCCCACCTTGAACGCTTGCACGCGGCGGCCGCGGCGCTGCAGCGACGCGAGCAGCGCCAACGTGAAGGTCGTTTTCCCCGCTCCGCTATGCGTACCGGCGATGACCAGACGAGGATAATGCATAGTTGCTATAAGGTTACTCTGACACCGCCGTAGACCGACCGGATCGGCGTGCCGAAAAACAAGATCTCTTCGTATCGTTCATTGAAGAGATTATCGACGCGGCCATAGACTTGAAACTGCTTCGTCACATCGTAGGTCACCTGCGCATTCACGACACCAAAGGCGCTCATCCGCTGAGTATTTTCAGCGTCATTGAACCGCGAGCCCACATACCGATACTCAACGTTCACTAACAGCCGTTCGATCGGCTGATATCCAGCGAAAAGACTCGCTTGATGGAGCGGCCAGCGAGGCAGCCGATGGCCGTTCGAAAGATCTTTGGTCTGCGTGTTGGTGTACTGACCCCTCAAACTAAAATTCTTGAACAGCGCGAGCTGAAAACCCGCCTCCCATCCTTGGCTTTTGGATGTTTGAATATTTTGCGGGCAAAACCCGAACGTGGCAGGGGGACAGGTAGCCGACGTCACGTTGACGATCTGATCGGTGAAGTGATTCCAGAAATAGCCGACATTAAGATGAAGGCGATTCTTGAACAGACTCTGCTCGACAGCCACATCCGCGCTTTTGCTTTTCTCCGGCTTCAGATCGGGATTTCCGAAGTTTTGGAAAAAGAGTTCGTTCAGAGATGGCGCTCGAAATCCTGTCGCATAGCTGCCTCGAAACTTGGTGCCCGTTTCGGGAATGAGATAGCCCGCCGTCCCCCGGTAGGTGGTCGCGTCCCCGAAGACGTTGTAATTGTCCTGGCGCACTCCAGCCGTGAACAGGAGGCGATCGACAATATTGACCTGCGCCTCTGCAAATCCGGCATTCGAGCTGAGAATTTTCTTCGGCTGATCCGATCCAAAAGATGTGCTTGCATTGCCCTGGCCGTCACGAAATTGATAGCCGCCGGTTAGGAGCAAAGGCTTGGCGACCTGAATGTTATGCTGCCATTCCACTCGATGATTCAGAATCGAGATGTCCGATGGACTTGGAAACGGTGAATCGACGACCCCGGTCATGAGATTTCGTTGAAGCGTGCCGCTTGAGAAGAGGATCCGTTGATCAGTTTGAGCGAGCGTCAATTTCTGGGACCACCAAGCCGTGATCGGTTGTTCATATCTTCCACTGAGCGTTAGGTTCCGGCTGGTCTGCTTGGACCCCAATACATCGAAGGCACTGTTGCCGAATGCACTGTCTAGATTGACGTCCGAGTTCCACCAGCGCAGGCTGAATTCCAGCCGGCCGTCTTTCGGCAACGTTACGCCGAGCTTTGAAGAAGCCTGCCAGTTATGAAATCCGTCTCGCTCGGTCGCCCCCCGTCGATAATCCACCGCCGAAAAATTGCTCGTATCCCACCGAGAGAACGACATCGAGAAATCGAAAGGTCCTTTGGCCCCCAACGCCTGTGCCCCCTCTCGAATGGTGGCAAACGAGCCATACTCGACGAAGGCGCCGACCGTCGGCTTCCCTGTGCCTCGTTTCGTAATAATATTGATCACGCCGCCGATCGCGTCGGATCCCCACAGCATGCTTTGGGCGCCGCGAAGGATTTCAATGCGCTCGATGTTCTCCGCTGTCAGATTGGCAAAATCGAACGCACTGTCAGTTGGGCTATTCATGATCATGCCGTCGAGCACCACCATGGTTTGCGCGCTGCTTGCCCCGCGCATCCGCACACTGGCCTGAGTTCCTGGACCGCCATTCGAGAACGCCACAACGCCTTGTGCGAGACGTAACGCATCGACGACCGTTTTGATTTTTCGACGCTGCATCTCTTCGCCTGTAATGACTTCGACGGCGCTCGTCACTTGGCTGGCCGGTTGGGGAGTCTTGGTCGCGCTGACGATGACGTCCTGCACCTCGATCGGCTCCTCAGTCGGCTCTTCTGCCGGCTCTTCCGCTCTTGCGAATAACACCCAACTTAGGCTCAGACAACACACACCGATACTCACAATCCTGAATGACAACCACTGCATGACGACCACCTCCCTTATGCTCGAAGGGTTCAGCGGAATGGTTGGCAGGTGGGTCTCCTGACTCGCGGATCACCGTTCGTCTGCGCCTTCCCATCTCTTTATCGAAACAGTGGCAAAATGCAGATCTACTCCCCGCTTACAGTGGCGGCACCGTGATGGCTTCTCACCATCTTCCCCGTCTCTGCCGAACTATCCTCGATACTCCTCACTCACCTTCGGAATCAATGCGGTACCCTGACATTCACCGGGGGGGTTGGGTACGGACCCTGCCCGGCACTGGACCTTACGGCGCGGAACGCGATTCATGAGTGCCCGTTCTCTGCCGGCCCGGTAACGTGACGCGCGGCAATCCCGATCCCGGATGGCGATCCACTAAGACGTCACAGTGGTAGACCGCGCGCAGCGCGTCGGGTGTAATCACATCATCCGGCGTCCCGATTCGGAATAAAGCGCCGTTCTCCATGAGCATGATGCGATCGCAATATTGGCTGGCCATGTTGAGATCATGGGACACGAGCACGACCGCCAGACCACGTTCATCATTCAGCTTGCGAAGGATGCGGCAGATTTCCACTTGATGATTGAGGTCGAGGAAGGCGGTGGGTTCATCCATGAGTAGCACGCGGGGCTGCTGTGCCAACGCACGCGCGATGATCGCTCGCTGACGCTCGCCGCTTGACACGTCATGGATGGAGCGATCGGCCAGGTGAAGCACATCCATGTCTTTCATCGCGTCCTGCGCCATGCGCAGGTCAGACTCCTGCTCCCAGCCGAACGACCCAAACCTTCCGCAATCTCG
>JAICXS010000349.1 GCA_025934615.1 Nitrospiraceae bacterium | reverse complement strand
CGGGCCAAAGAACTCGACGCCGCCCGGCAGTCGGCGGCACAGCGCTTGCAACAGCTTTTGCGCGAGCGCGGCGAAGCCGCCGACAACAATGTTGCTTCCACTGTTTCCTCCAATGGCGCCCTGTTGAGCATTCCGGCGCGACACGGCTATCAGCGCCGCGTCGGACGCGAACTCCCGCAGATGCTGGACGTATCGCATCCCATGGCGACCCAGTCCGATCAGTCCGATGCCTAACAGCGCCACGGTAATGTCCGCATGATGTCGCCTCCCACAAAGATATTATTCTAGTGATCGGCCATGTGCCGGTCAAACGAGCTAAATTGACATGGGCGTGAGCGTCTCGTTATAGTGCACTGCTGCATTGAATTCGATGTGCTCCTTCACGATCACAGAGGGATAGATGACCGATCGAGTGCCTCCTTTTTCTATTGAGCAAATCGGGACCAACGCCGTACGCTTTCCCAGCGGAATTCCCATCCCGACTGCCACGGATGCCGCCGTCGATCCGTATTTTAAAACCCGTATTCCGAAAGAGGTGCAGGTCGAAGGCGTGATGTTTTGGCCGCAGGTGAAAGGAACCTATCCCGGGTTGGTGCTGCTGCACGAACGGTGGGGCCTCATCGCGCAAATCAAGAGTGTCGCGACTCGGCTCGCGTGTGAAGGCTACATGGTGCTCGTCCCGAATCTCTATGGCCGCCAGGGCGGTATGGTCACCGCGAATGCCGAGGTGGCGGACGCGCTTGTTGCACGCATCAAGGAACCGGACGTGTTGCAAGATATTAACTCCTGTTGTGAATTTCTGAACACCAGAGATCAGATCAAGAAGAATATCCATGGCGTGGTCGGATTCGGCATCGGCGGCACTCTAGGCATTCGCTTCGCCTGCCAGCGGAAACGGCTTCGGGCCGCGGTTGCGTTTTATGCGAAAGTCACCACGCCGGTGACCGTGCTGAAAGAGCTGGCCTGCCCGATTCTCTATCACCGAGCAGGGGCCGATCCCTCTGTGACTGACGAGGACGTCACACTCTTGCAGCGAGCCGCTCAGGATTCCGGCAAGTCGATCGACGTCAAAACCTATGAAGGAGCGCCCCACGCATTCTTCGATGAGTCCCGCAAGGACAGCTATCGACCTGAGGCGGCGCAAACGGCATGGACATCGACGGTTGCCTTCCTCGCGGCCCGCTTTCAAGGCTGACGGATCATCATCGTTCAATCCGACGTTCTTTCCTGTCTACATTCGCGATCCACCTTCCCTTGAGATTCGATCCACGATGTCGGAGAATGACTCATGCCCTCTTGGATCCTCTTTCTGACGGTGCTCCTCGCCCCACTTTCTGTTGAGTCGGCGTTCTCACAGTCCGGCTCCTCGGAGGACCTCCTTGTTCCAAGCTTGCAACAGGCCGAGTTAGACCAGTTAGCCACAGTCCATTCCGATGAAGAGGCGAAGGCCTTTTTTTCGACTCATCTTCGGGAAGCATTAGGTCTGACCAATATCGTGCCGGACATGAGAAGGGTTCCCAGTAAATCAAAGGCGGTTCAGTCGCCGTCCCCACCACTTGAATGGATGGAGATCGGTGGCCGGCTGACAAGAGAATTGGCCGCCAAGCAATTCGCCTCCCGCCTCATACATGCGTCCGATGGCGATGATCCAGAACGTCTTCGCATGCTCCTCGATCGCACACATGAACAACGTCCATGGCTCTTTGCCGGGAACGCCCGTCCGGAACTTAGCCGAGCTGTGAACCTCGCAGTCGTCATTTCCGACTTCGCGGATAGCACTCCTGACACATCGGCTTCATCGCTGCTTGGAGACTATGATGAGTATCTCAACCGCACCTATCCTCAGATCATCGGTACTGACAGCGCTTGGCTGACTGTTGCCGAACGTGAAGGGTCGGTTGGGGTTCGTCAACGATTTATGGCGTTCTGGGATGAGAATGCAACCGCTCGAGCCGGCGTGGGCGAGGCTGAAAAGCAAGCGCTCGCCTCGCACTATTTTCACGCACGGCTCAAACCGGTTCTCTTGGCTCAAGTGGCGGCTTTGGCCATTAGGGCGGAGGTTGTCGCTGAACAACACGTTCGTACAGCATGGATCGCCTTAAAAACGTGGCCCGACAAGATACGCGAGACCAAAGGACTCGCTCGGCTCTGCGGCACGTGGCAATGGACCATCCATAACCACCAGCACCACCAGGATCAAAAAGTTACCATGGTCTTTCCGCCGCCTGACGCCGGCTCTTTTACAGGACCGCGTCCCGCCAAAACCGTTATCCTCGGTGATGCCATTTACTTAAGGTGGGAATTTCCAGGCGTGGTGCAAGAAGACAGTCTTCTCTTCACCGGTGAAGGCCAGCGAGTGGAAGGCTCATTCGTCAATTCGTCCGGCGCGTGGGGCTCCATTACGGGAAAACGCACAGCAGCCTGCATGGGGTGAGAAGCGCAGGTCCTGTCGTCATTCTTTCTTTTGCCACAGATTCCACGCCAACGAGATCCAGCCGGTGAGAAAGGCCGCGCCGCCAAGTGGAGTGATGGCCCCGACCCATCGTGTAGCCGTGAACGCAATGACGTAGAGGCTTCCCGAAAAGAGCACGATGCCGACGACAAAGCACCATCCGGCTACCCGGTAGCTGCGCGCGGATCCGCCATGCGGCAGTATGCCGCCGACAATGAGTAAGGCAAGCGCATGGTACATCTGATAGCGTGCCGCCGTTTCAAACACCACCAGCCTGTCGGCCGAAATAAGCCCCTTCAACGAATGGGCGCCGAATGCGCCGGCCGCCACGCTCAGTCCTGCGAACACTGCGCCTAACAAAAGAAACTTTCGAGACATACTCCTTCCAAACGGACTCAGCTTTCGCTCCTTGCTGTCATTGTATAGGAGCTTTTATGTAGCCTTCAACACTACATTACAACGTACGTTCGCCTGGTATCTTGGCCGCTTGCACCAAGTCTTTTTACTTAATAAAAGTGCTCTTGTTGCAGTCGGACGTGAGTTCTTTCAAGCGACTTACAGGTTTTGGCAATGATAAAGAGGCCCAAGGACAGGGCGTCGTACGTGGTCAATTCATTTTCGGTGTGTGCCTGGCTGTCGTTCTGTTTTCGGCTCTCATGCAGACAATCACGCTCCCTCTCATGAGGATTACCAAACATAGCGGCTAGCTCATAGTGTCCTACTCCACTCTTCGTGAGAGAGCAGGAGCCTGTCTCACGGACTCTACGCTGTTCGCATGGGGCTAGGCTCGCCATTGTTTTGACAGCACATTGATAATTCTCATCTATTTATAAACTGTGATTCGTGAAATAGCTCTTGCAGTCAATTCTACGTCGATCGCCGGCTTTCATCAGCAGAGATTGCGCGCTGTCGACGTTCTATTTCTTCTGCCATTAAGCTTCAATTGCCTTGATTCTGCAATGTTTTATGCTATGGTTTTTATTCGTAGATAGTAACGTCGGCGGAGGGTTCATGGAAGCAAAGATCGTCCCGGATAGCGTGAGTGAGCTTCAGCAGAAAAT
>JAICXS010000045.1 GCA_025934615.1 Nitrospiraceae bacterium | reverse complement strand
GGCCTCGCGATCCCGCGCGACGTCGCCGTCGTCGGCTTCGACGACATCCCGATGGCGCGCTACGTCATGCCCGCGCTGACGTCGGTCCACGTCGCGATTCCGGAGCTCGCTCACCGCCTTTCGTAAACCCATGGGTTTACACGTGAGCGGGGGCTTTCGACCCCCAGCCCTCCGGCGTCTGCGCATGGTTCTCGCAGGGCGCCGCGCCATGGATCTCAGGCGGCAGTGCCGCATTGCCGAAAACCGTCGCTGGAATGGCGCCGAACCGGTAGACGAAGAGTTCGCCGGGTTGCGGCGGGAGGGACGCTTGGTACAGATAGACCAGCGTGCAGAGGACGATGAAGCCGACGGTAATAACTGGAGTGATGTGGGCCGGATTATCGTCGCGTAAGGGAATCATTCAAGGCACGTAAAAAGTACAAAGGGTAAAAGTAAAACCGTACTTCGACCGTTTCACCTTTTACCTTTTACTTCTCCCGTTCGATCCCGTAGCGGATCGAACGGGAGCGGTGCGTTGGGACCAAGCGGAATTGAAAATCCTGCCGCATGAGTGTGCCCTCCCCCGCCGTACTGAATGGCAATGGCGGCGACATCGGCGCCGTCATCGCGTGAGCGCAGACTGTAGTATCGCCTTCCATCGCGATCGTGCCAGATGACGCAGAAGGGATGATTCTGTGAGAGCCGTTCACCAATTTGACTGGTGAGGACGGAACTTTGCGCGACAGGGACGACCGTCCCTTGAAACGGAAGCATGACGGCGGACGCGGCGACCTTTCCGACCAGTTCAGTCTCATAGCGAAGGATCGCGCGCCCCTCTGCCTCCAACATGTCTTGCCGGAGTGTGTCCCAGACGTGGAAGTCATAGGGATAGGAAGCCAGTGCGGCGTTGATTTCCCGGCTTCCGGGCAAGGACCAGGTCCAGAGATCTTTATCCTGCACATATTGAAGCAACCATGGCGCCGGCTGTTGATGGGCCCACTCCCATGCTAAGACAGCGCCTGATTTTTTCAGGTCAAAATAAGCAAACGGGAGACCGGCCAAGGCATCTTGTGCGGTGACATGATGGTCTAACACGAGTAAACTTGCGGCCTGCTGTGCCATCGTCTCCAAGGTGGGTCGGTTATAACTAAAGTCCACCATGACAATATGCCGGCCTTCCAGATCCACAGGCGGCGGGTATCCGTGCTTGACGGCCTTGAACTCCGCTGACGGGAATTTTTTCCACAAGGCCCACGCAGCGCCAAAGCCGTCCGAGCAGTCGGCGTGGTAAAGGACGATATCGGGTGGCGTAGGGCCGGCTTGTCCGGATCGTGAAGAGCCGTGATGCATCGTGAGTCAGCTTACCATGATGCTGTCTGCAGAGGAATGAGAAAGTGAGCGTTACAGTCCGGCTGGTGCAGGCACAGCGCTGACCCGTGAGGTGTCGAGAGGTTGGGGAAACGCGTTGATCCGATCGATGAGCTGTCTCAAGCGTCCCGCGCTTCGGCGGTTGTAGTGAAACACGAGCCGGGGGAGATCTTTGAGCGCGGCTTCATCGAGTTCTTCAGAAAACGCGCCGCGTTGAGTAAACGTTCCTCCTGCGAGCATATCGTGGAATTCTGCATTGAGGCCGGCCAGTTGTTGGTCGGTCAGCGCGTGCCGCATGCGGAGCACTTGATTATGGTGGACAAAGCGGCTGGAGTGGTAGTTGCGATAAAACGTTTCAATCTCCTCGACCGCGGCCTGTTCCGAATCCAAAATTTTAAAGAGACTGAGGTCTTCCGGATTGATGAGTCCCTGGGCCAGCAATTCATCGGTTAGAAAGGCATGCCAGCGGTTCCAATAGTCGCATCCCGGGGCTTGCAAGCAGACGATCGGTTGCGGGTGGCTTTTGCCGGTCTGAAGTAGGGTTAAGACTTCAAAGCATTCATCCTGCGTGCCGAATCCGCCTGGAAACAATGCCGTGGCATGAGATTCTTTGAGGAACATCAGCTTGCGTGTAAAGAAATATTTAAACATGATCAGCTTGGGGTCATCGGCGATCGTCGCATTAGCACCCTGCTCGAACGGCAGCATAATATTGAGGCCGAAACTGTGGTCCCGCCCGGCGCCTTCTTGTGCCGCCCCCATGATTCCATCGCCGCCTCCGGTGATCACCATGAAGCCGCGCTCCACCAGTCGATGGGCAAAGGCGCGCGCCACATGATAATTGGGATCGTCGGGAGACGTGCGGGCGGAACCGAAAAAGCTGACTTTCTGCCGGTCGCGGTAGGAGTAAAACGTTTGAAAGGCGTACCGGAGCTCCCGCATCGCGCGGTTCATAATCTTCAGATCGAGCGTATCCACATGCGAGTCGTCAAACCGCAAGAGCGTCACGAGCATCTCTTTGCGGAGGATCTGGCGCAGATCGCCTTTGGGGTCGTCCAACAATGCTTGGACCTGTTTGAGAATGGTTTCATTGGTAAGGCCGAGCCGGGTTGCAGAATCAAACTCTCTCATCGTGTCCCCTCTGATGTTACGACTCAATCTTATCAGTCTCCTGCCACCTGGTCAAAACGGTCTCTTGTCAAAACGCAGTGACCATCAGTAGACTGTTCTCGGCTATTCTCTTCATCGCCCTATTATGATGACCAATATTGAGCGTGCCTTCATTCGTCGTTTGTCACGCATCCCGTCGCACGGATTGGGACTGTCCGTGGACGTCTATTCACCGAACCTGTTCGATCTCTTGGAGGCTCTCGCTTCACAGGGATTGTGTTTCGGCTATTTGGAAATTTTTCAAGCCTCTCAAGCGGCCTTGGCCGAGGTACGTCGCCGATTGCCGGAAGAGCTGCTCGCGTACCATGCGGAAGGATTATGGATGACGCAGCCTGACTGGGGCGCAAGCGATGAGGCCATCGAAGAATTGTCCAAGGCAGCATCCCATCTCGCGACGCTTGGTTCTTATTGGATCAATCATGAGTGTGCGACGAAGCAGATGGCCGGCTGGTCGTTCGGCACCTATGTGCCTGCGTTGTTTACCGCCGCCAGCGCCGATGTCACGGCGGCGCATGCCACACAACTCCAACACAGTCTCGCCGCGTCCGGGCGATTCACCTCGGGGCGCGTCCCGCTCGTGTTGTTGGAGATTCCGCCGTTGACCTATTTCGGCTTCGGCGATATGCCGGTCACAGAATTTTTCAGCCGGATTGCCGCTCAGACGCCGTGCGGATTCGTGTTGGACCTCGGGCATGTGTGGACCTACTATCGTTATTCGGGTGACTGGCGCCGCCGATCCGTGGCTGCATTTCTCGGTGAATTTTTAGACGCGTTCCCGCTCGAACGGGTCGTACAGATCCACATGGCCGGTCTGGCAGTTCATGAGTCGGCCACTGAGAATGCATCCGAAGAGAGTGATGGCAAGGTGCCGTTCTGGATCGATGCCCATCATGCGCCGATCCCGGGAGTATTGTCTGACATGCTCGATCAGGTCCTGACACATCCCAAACTGCGTGCGCTGAAAGGTTTGGCGTTGGAAGTGGATACAAAATCGATCGCGCAGATCGTGCACGAGCTGCATCAGGTGCAGCAGCGGTTCGGCGAGCGGGTGAGCACGGTGTGTGATGCGGTAGAAGCGGCGCCTGTGGCGAGAGCGGCGCTGGATGAGGAGTGCGTGATCGATTCAATCATTGTAGAGGCATCTGCCGATGCCGCCGGCGCATTGCGTCATCAATATGAGAACTATGCGAGGGTTGTCAGAGGGCATATCAGTGCCTCGCAAGCCGGGCTCCCATCGCGGTGGCTTGAGCCGGGCAATCTGGAGGTGTATCGGCAGACGTATCTGCCGCATGAAATTCTGCACTGGGGCGGCGACGTGCGGGATATGTTTCCTGAGACCTGTCGTGAATTGCTTCGAGCGGGGATCGACGTATCGGCATTCGTCGCGTTCTGGTTCCGCGAGCCACATCCGCTCAATCAACCGTACGACTTTTTTCTGTTGAAGGTGGATCGATTCCCACGATTCATCGGAGAGGTCTTGCCGACCTTGTTTTCGTGTGCGATGCGTGAAGCCGGCGCGCTTCGCGACGCCTATCGGGCCGCGTGTGATGACGTTGTCCAACACGAAGGGGCACACTCATGAACTTTTGGGGGACTCTACCCCAACCCATGATCGGCTTAGCGCCGATGGATGGCGTCACCGATGCGGCGTTTCGGCTGATCGTCGCGCAGCAAGGTCGGGCCGATGTCAGTTTCACGGAGTTTACGAATGTCGGGGACATTTGCCGCGGCCCGGACCGGATGTTGTCGTCCTTGCTCTACCATGAATGCGAACGTCCAGTTGTGGCGCAGCTCTACGGAAAAGATCCCGATCTGTTCTATCAGGCTGCGCATATCGTCTGCGAACTGGGCTTCGACGGATTGGACATCAATATGGGATGTCCATCCAAAAACGTGGCCTCATCGGGATCGGGGGCTGGGCTGATCCGAACGCCGGATGTAGCGCATGCCATTCTCAAAGCCGCTCGCCAGGGTGTGACGGATTGGGCCCACGGACAGACATTATTCAATGCCGGCATCAAAACGGCTCGCATGGAATTCATTCAGTCTATGAAGGTTGGACGAATCGGTGTGTCCGCCGTTCCGCGCCGTCTATTGCCCGTATCGGTCAAGACCCGGTTGGGCTATGACTCCGTGATTGTCGAGCGATGGATCAGTCATCTCCTCGATGAGCAGCCGGCCGCGATCACGGTGCATGGCCGGACGCTGGAACAGATGTATCGCGGGGAAGCCGACTGGGATGCGATCGCCAGAGCGGTGGACCTGACCAAAGGAACCGGGACTTGGTTGTTGGGCAATGGCGATGTGCATTCCATGCAGGACGTCATCCGTCGCGTTCGTGACACCGGCGTGCATGGCGTGCTGGTAGGACGTGGAGCCTTGGGAAGCCCATGGTTTTTCAAAACCAACGACACGGTCCGAGCACTCGCAAGATCTCAGTACGACCGAAAGCAGGAGCAGGAAACCTCTGTCTCGGTCGCGGTGGATCCTGAAAAGCGATTCGCAGTCATGATTGAACATGCGCGGCAGTTCGAAACGATCTTCGGGGTCTCACATTTTCCCCGCATGCGTAAACACCTCGGCTGGTACTGCAAAGGATTCGCTCATGCCGCCTCGCTGAGAGCGAGCATGGTCCGTGCCTCGTCGGTGGTCGACGTAGAACGTATTCTAGAAGGATTTTTGTCCGCTCACCCATTCGCGTCCTCGGACTCCGCTGCCAGTCCGTTCAATAGCGAAGACGCAGTCTCTTCCGTTCCTTTATCATGCGCCTGATTTTGGCGTCGACGTCTCCGCGCCGCCATGAATTGCTGGCGCTCTTGCACATTCCATTTGAAATCGTTGAGCCACCGTACCTTGAACGATTGAGTCTCCATCTTTCTCCCGCCGACCAGGCTCGTGTGTTCGCGGAAGGCAAAGCACGGTCCTGCCACGATCTGTTCACAAACAGTCTTATCATCGGATGCGATACGCTGATCGAACTGCACTCCAACGTCTTAGGAAAACCGACGGATCGCGCAGATGCGGCTCGCCTGCTCCAGCGGTTGAGTAGACAACAGCATCTGATCCACACCGGAGTGGCAATCCTCTCCACTGCCACAGGGAAGTTTCAATCCGCGGTCGAGTCCGTACAAGTCTGGTTTAAGCATCTTTCTTCCTCGGATGTAGATACGTATGTTGCCACCGGTGAGAGTATGGGAAAGGCCGGCGCCTACGGTATTCAAGGAGCTGGAGCGGAACTCATCGAGCGGATCGATGGCGACTATACGGCGGCAGTGGGCCTTCCGCTGAACACAGTGGCACAGTTACTTGGGCGATTTGGCATGATCGTTCCCATCGACCTCAATAAGCTCTATGAGCAAAAAGCCTATCCTAACTGGAGTCGTTTTACCTCAGTGTCACGCGCTGAACGTCGATTGCAATGAGGCGGCGGCTTTCTTACAATAGCGAAATTATTGCGGTCTTTATGGCTCAAGGAGGCATTATGCAGGTGACGCTGATCAGACTATTTATCTTCAGTTCTGCTCTGGTCTCAGGGATGGTCGCGGTCAATGTAGCGCAGGCCATTGATGTAGATCTCAAGATGGAGGATGCCAAGAAAGCACTGGCCGCCGGCCGCGCGCCGATGGATGCCGCGAATAATCCCGAGGATGTCAAAAAAGTGTTGCAACAAGCCGCGGTCATCACGCGGGTCGGGGCAGATCCCGAAAAAGATCCCTGTGGCGCGAATGCGGTCTTGCGCACGAAGCGGTATTGGCTTGAATCGTTCGGCCGCCAAGAATCCACCGAATCGAAAAAGCAAAAGCATGAAGTCCGCATGCCGGATGATAAGATTCAGAAAATTCTCGACATGCCGAACCTCGAGATGTCCATCCAGCTCTGCGGCGACGATGAGTATTTTGCCGAGGGCGTCCAAGTCGCCATGCAGCAGGGAACCAAAACGATCAAGCCGGTCGATGTGAGCCCGGCCGACAAAGGCCGAAAGAATGAAGGGCAGGGACCAGCGTACCGCTCGCGCTTTACCGCCCGCTTCGCGTACGACAGTTTCGACCCGAACGCCAAGACCAAGATCGTTGTTTACTATCAAGACGGCAGCATGATCGACTTCGACGCCGATTTATCAAAGGTGAAGTAACGTAAACCGGTCGGTTGTTGACTTGACCTTCTTTTTCATAAGACTTCGCCATCAGGCTTAAACGACAGCGTGTGGTAGGCAACAAGCTTCCCTTTCCAATGGCAGTGTAAGAGGGCAAGACAACGTCGCTTCAAAGCGGTACGTGCCATTGAGCTCTTTCATGAGTTCCTGGGACGTCTCGTAAGGGGTAGACGTCGCTGATGATGACATAAGCCTTCGGTTCTCAGCTTCCCTGACAAGGACGCCCATCTGACGGTTGAAGAAATGTGCGGCCCATGTTCGGCATTACAGGACCATGTCACAGGGCCAGGTGAGGACTTTGAGCGGAATACCCAGTCCGTCTTCGCCGCCCGCATGATGAGAGCTGAAGGCTTTGAGCATGGTGACGATGGACTGTGCCTCTTGGCTCGGCGCACCGACCAGCACCAGACTGTTAAGACCAGCCAGTCGGCCGCGAGAGGCACCACCCCGGTCTTCCCCGCGCCGCGTACTTTCTCAATGACCGTATACTCTTCGACCCCGTTGTCTTCAAGCAATTCCACGATCTTCTGTTGGAAAGACTCACGACAAATAATCAGAAGCATTTGCATGATGGCTCTCTCCTCAGTGGACCTCAACAATCGAGAGGACAAAGGATAGATGCTTCCGAGACAAGCAGAGTGTTCGAGCTTTCTTTTTGTGAAGCCCTAAAGTATGTCCTTTTCGGGAAGACACGATCTAATGAATTGCAGCACGAGCCATGAGCTCGTGCGGCAGCGATTTCAACTTTAGCCCTTTCGCCACTCGATGTACTTAAAACTCCAGCGGTAATTCTGATTGAAGTGCTTGCCGTCGCCTAGATACGCCTTCGTCCCGCCCGCAAATAGGGCATCAGCCTTGTCGCGATACGCCACGGTGCCCGTCTGCTTGAACAACCAGGCATAGGCAGGCGCGATCAATAGATTGAGATCCGGCGCGGGATCACGTCCACCGCTCCCATCGGAGGCGACCTTATCGGTATAGGCCAGGGTCTGCGGATCGGTGAGCCAACATACCGTCCAGATGGCATCCCAGAGCGGTTGTATCGCCGTCAGCACCTCTCTTTGCTTCCCGGCATCGTCGCCCGCCCACTGGATCAACGCCTCCGTGGTGAGAGCCGCCATAAACGGCCGCACGTAGGTGGCCTTCGTGCCGGACGGTTGGTTCTTCAGAATGTTGGTCCACTGCTTGACGTGATCAAACGCCTGCGCAACCTGCTCATTCAGATGGACGACCGTGGCACCCAGACTGACGGCAATCAGCTTCGTCATCACGTTGTATGCGACTTCACGGCTCACGTCGGCGGAGGCCGTCCACTCCAACGGCGCATCGGCAAAAGACGCGTGCTGTGAAAGCTGCACAATCGCGTCCTTGCTCGCGCTGTCCTGCGTGCGCTGCCAATCTAACCATAATCCATGCGGGAAAATAGCCCAGCCGGCGGCACCGAATCTGTTCGGCACCAGATATCCGTCACGGTAGGTCGTCACGCCATTCTTCGCGCATGCATTCCAGCTCGTGTCCTTCGTATAGTCGGCAATTTGGTAGTACACACGCGCGCTGTCGTAATAGGTATCCGCTTGAGAACCGGCGCACACTGCTCGCCCACGCTCAACCATCGCCTTTTCCCAGGCGGTCAGCGAGGCATTCGCTGGCGTCCCTTGCGGCGAAGAGGGGCTAGTCGAAGCCGTCGGCGTCGCGGTCAGCTTCGACAGATCAGTCGTGAGGCTCTGCACGTGAACCTGCGGTATCTCGACTGATTGCTGCATGGCCTGAACTGCGGTGTCGATCGGACGGGTCTCTATGGAAGCGAGTGCGGCGGCAACCACTCCCGCGACGAAGAACATGCCCATCGGCAAATGATGCATCATGAGACTTCAACGCTCCATCGTGGGTCCAGTTAAAGGGTGACTCAGAGCCCAGATGAACAAACGCTCTCCTCAGCCTACCGCGCATGATAACGATCAACAAGGACAGCGTGATACTTGGCAGACATCCCGTGAGAGAGCGCCAAAGCTTCGAGTAACAGAACTTATTTCGGCTGCATTGGCCCTAAGCCGGTCGTTCACTGCTGTAGTGATGCTGACGTGTATGTCGCTACCGCAAGCTATGTTAAATTTAATCAACATGTCTCAAAGAGTATCAATACCCTACAGTCTGTTGGCTCTGGGCCTCTATATAAGCGCTTGTAGCATGACAGGCCTGACCGTTATGCCCAGTGGCGCGCCGGAGTACGAAATCAAGGCCGACCAGGGAAACCTTGCCGCGATCAAGACATTACTGGCAAGAGAACGAGAACAATTTGGTCGTCTCGAGTCACCATCGCCGGGGAATGCAGTTGACCCGCTTACCCAGGAAAAGCATAGGGCTTCAACTTTGATGAATGGATCTGTGGCGGCCTCTTCCATTGAGATAACGTCAACGTTTCCCCATGGCCTCTTTCTGATTCCGACTCCAACCACTGGACATCATCAGGTCCCTCAAGTTCAGCGAATGCCCACACAACGCTCCTCCTCAAACTATCAGATGCATCCCTCCACCCTTGTCCCACCTTTTACGAATTATGCGTCGGTAGGGTCAGTGTATCCGGGCACGATTCGGTGCCTGCCCGATTCTCTTGGTGGACAGCGCTGCCATAATACGCCATAACGCTTCTTACTCGGAGCAAGAGCGTGGATGGGGATCCTGCACCTCGTTCACGACTTGCGATATGGTTCGAAACTCGCCGTACGTATTGGCGGACAATGCCGATAGGCGGAGCCGCTATACCGACGACCGTATTTGAGTGTCCTTATAAATGGGCTGACCGTTGTCTTTGGACACTGGGTTCTTCCCGAGACTCAACACAGCGTAGTAGGTGGCCGGCACCATGAATAGGGTCAGAGCGGTCGAGAAAATC
>JAICXS010000317.1 GCA_025934615.1 Nitrospiraceae bacterium | reverse complement strand
GCGCCGCTCGTGGACGGCATATAGGCGTTCTTCAAGTCTTCCGTGATGACCGCCAGCACCGCGCGAGCTTCCGAGGTACCCTCCGCCCGACGATCGGTCCGTTCTCCGGCATTCAGGGAGGTTCGGAAGGCCATCGTGAGAGCCGGCATGATGGGCCGATATGCCCGGATCCGTGGCGTCCTCGTCGCATGGCCGATTACTGTTCTACTCCTCGCGATCTTCTCGTTCGTCTCGCCCTCGCCTCTTGCCGCCTACGAAATCGCTATTCTCAAATCGTCCGATATCGCCGCTTATAACCAGACGGTAGCGGGCCTGCGAGCTGAGGTACGCGAGACGGCCACGTTGACCGTCTATGATCTTGAAGGCGATGTGGCCCGTGGAAAGAAACTGGCTCGAAAAATTCGTGCCTCCGACGCCGCTCTCGTCATCGCGGTCGGGCTGAAAGCCGCCCTAGCCGCGAAGGTCGAACTTGTCGATATCCCCGTCATCTATTGCATGGTGCTCGATGCGGAGAAGTACGATCTCCGCGCCCCTAACTTCACCGGCATTAGTCTGCGCGTCCCCATAGACCGCCAATTTAGCACGATTCAGGCATTGGTTCCTAAGCTCAAGCATCTTGGCGTGCTCTACGATCCGGAGAAAACCAGGCTTCTTGTTGAGGAAGCTCGTCGGGTCGCGGCGCGGCTGGGCTTCGAATTAGTCGAGCATCAGGTGCATGGTGAAAAGGAGTTGCCACACGCGATCCGCACGCTCCTTCCCAAAGTCGAAGGATTGTGGCTGGTGCCCGATAGCACTGTGCTCACCGAGGAATCGATCCGATTCCTCTTGGGTACTGCGCTCGAGCGCAATGTGCCGGTGATCGGGTTTTCGCCGGAATTCGTCCGAAACGGCGCGTTGGCAGGCCTCTCCATCAACCCGGAAGACATTGGCCGGCAAGCGGCCATCATCGCTCAGAGAATACTCGCACAGCCTGATCGCGCGGTTCCGATGACCGTGTCTCCGGATCGTATCCGGTTGGCCGTCAATCAGAAGACGGCAAAATATCTTGGACTCACGCTGCCTCCCGACATCATGGGGCGAGCCGATGAGCTGTACTGAGCGCTCACTATGGATGACACCGGCATGACGGCTCATACGGGACCGGCCTTAAGGCCGCTGACGGGATTTTTCAGTCTCCGCACTAAATTAGTGCTGTTTATCAGTCTGATCGTTATCGCCGTCTGTTCGGGCCTCAGTTGGTACTTTATTCATCAGCAAGCTGAGACGATGACGAGAGCTCTTCTTGAGACAGGCACGATTCTCGTGAAGAACCTCGCGCACAACAGCCGGTATGCGGCCATCCTAGAAGATCGGGTTGTGTTGGAAGAATACCTCGCCGGCGTTCTGGAAGGTGAGGCGGTTGTCTATGCCGTGATCAGTGCTCCGGATGGGTCCGTACTGGCCCAGGCCACCAAAGGGCGACTGTCGGAACGAACCGGCGTCGCACGCTCTGCAAACGACGCCCTCTACCCGAGTCGCACTCTGGCTCAGAGGCTGTTCGATTCCACGTCCCCTGAGCTTGTGATCACGCCCTTTACCGTGCATGGCGGGGGACGGACCGAAACCATCTACGATGTAGCCGTGCCGATCATCAGGCGGCCTTCTTCTCAGGAGACGACCGTGCCGTTGCCCTTTTCGTTGGAGCAGCTTGAAAGCCGATCGAGCCGAAAGCTGAAGGGCGAACCGGACACGAAGCGCTTGAGCGTCGTTCAGATTGGATTAACGCGCAGCAATATGCAACAAGCTCTCAATGACGCCGTGCGCAATGTCGTGCTGATTACCATCCTGATTATTTTTGTCGGTATCGCGACCACGATGGTCCTGGCGGATCGGATCATTACGCCGCTCAAGCATTTGGCTTCCGTGGCGAAGCGGGTGGCGGAAGGCGATCTCGCGGCCTCGGTTGTGCTCAATGCCCGCGATGAAGTCGGAGAGCTGGCGGGGATGTTCAATCGCATGACGCAGTCGTTGAAAGAGCGTGACGAAGCCATTCGCTCCCAAGTCAACCAGCTTCAAACTCTCAACCGAACAGGAACGGCCATTATTTCGACCTTGGACATCGACAAGCTCCTCGATACCGTGCTGCAGCTCTTGATGGACAATCTCGGGTATCGGCGCATGGTCGTCATGCTGTATGACTCGCATCGGCGCGTGGCCTATGGCGCTCGCGTGTCCGGCGTGTCGCCGGACATTGAGCAGGCCGGCCGTCTCTTGGAAGTGCCGGTCGACGACAACGGCAGCATTCATGCCGACCTGCTGCTCAGAGGACGCGGGGTGTTCATCAACGATGTCGAATCCGTTGCCGATCGGTTCCACCCGCCGCTTCTCGCGATGGCACGCGAACAAGGCGTGACCTGTTTTGTCGCGGCTCCGTTGAAAAGCAGCCAACGGATCATGGGATTTATCGCAGCCGACCGCGGCGACGACCCGTGCCGTCAGGAGGACTTGGATCTCCTCATGACGATTGCCACCCAAATTGCGGTGGCGCTCGACAATGCACAAGCCTACCAGGCTCTCGAAGACCTGACCCAGACGTTGGAACATCGGGTGCAGGATCGCACTCGTGAGCTTCAGGCCGCGAATGACAAACTACAACAGCTCGACCGGCTGAAATCTGTCTTCGTCTCGATCGTCTCGCATGAATTACGAACGCCCATGACGTCCATCAAAGGCTATATCGAGAATATGCTGGATGGACTGACGGGTACGCTCAGCGAGCGTCAGGCGCACTATCTGGGGCGGGTCAAGTACAATGTCGAACGACTGACCCGCATGATCAACGATCTGCTCGATTTGTCTCGCATCGAAGCCGGCCGAGTGGAACTGGCGCTCACACCGCTGGCGATCGCCGAGGCCGTGCCCGACATCGTGGAATCCCTGCAGCCGCTCGCACAAGGCAAAGGCATCTCGATCCAGTACCAGCACCACGGCGCACCGGTCCACATCAACGGCGATCGCGACAAGCTCCATCAGATCTTGACCAATCTGATTCAAAACGCCGTCAAATTTACGACCTCAGGCGGACAGATCCGTGTCGAGACTAAGACGATCGAAGGCGGGTTTGCACAGTTTTGCGTATCCGATACGGGATGCGGGATTTCACCCCAAGAGCAAGCCAAGATATTTGAGCGCTTCTATCGTGGAGAGACCATCCAGGTTGATCAGCGGGGAGCCGGCCTCGGATTAGCCATTACCAAGAGCCTGGTCGAAATGCATGGTGGAAGGATTTGGGTGGAAAGCATACCCGGTCAGGGCAGCCGATTTTATTTTACGATACCGATTGCCTCGCGCTCGTCATAATGCCTCAATACGTACTTATATCTGTATCCGTGCGGATAAGAAAGGTATTCATTTCGATACGATCTCGATCCTGTTAAATCCCTCCTTTTTCTCTACGCTCTTAGTAATTGTGAGTCTGCTCAACATTTCAAGAGGTTTGTCGTTCAGCACGACGATCATGCGCTAGAGCCATATGGCACATCCATTGCGTGAGGATTGCCTGTGCTGATGATGGCCATGAAACATTCAGATCTCACATAGCGAGGGTCGCAATGAGTACCGCCACAGACGTCGCGCTTGATCAGTCGATTCTTATTGTCGATGATGATCAGGATATTCGCGAAAGTTTGCGCGACATGTTACAGCACGAAGGCTATTGCGTGCAGGTCGCCGGGACAGGGGCGGACGCGATCCGAGAGGTGGCCGAGGCGCGCTATGGCGCCGTCATTTTGGATATTGGACTGCCGGATCTCGATGGGCATGCCGTTCTCCGGGCGCTGAGCCAGGCGGACCCGCAGTT
>JAICXS010000503.1 GCA_025934615.1 Nitrospiraceae bacterium | reverse complement strand
AGCTCGCCAATCGTTTCGCCCGCGCCGGAGCCGACAAGTGGAGCATGGTCGACCACGTCGAAGGGGTCGCCGAGGCTCCGTTGATCAAGGGTGCACTCGTCCATTTCGAATGTATGCCTTATGCCGCCTATGACGGCGGCGATCACGTCATCTTTGTCGGCCGCGTCATGCGGTACGCCACCCACGCGCAACAGCCGACGCCGCTCGTGTTCTTTCGAGGTTGTTTCCAGGAACTAACGCCCGCAGAGCAGCCCGCCTTGGAATGGCCGCTGCCGATGCACTATTGAGACGATTTGAGGAGTTCACCATGAAATCCGGAAGAGATCATATCGAGGGTCTCCGCGATGGCCGCGAGATCTATATCAACGGCAGGAAGATCGACGACGTTACGAAGCATCCCGCGTTTCGAAATGTCGTTCAATCGGTCGGTAAACTGTTCGATTTCGCGTCGTCCGCCGAGAATCGCGATTTGATGACGTTCGAGACGCCTGAGGGCGGTCGTGCCAATCGCATTTGGCAGTTGCCAACGTCTTATGAAGAGATGCGAAAGCGTCGTACCGCACTCGAATCCTGGGGGGCGCTACACGGCGGATTCATGGGCAGAGCTCCCGATCATGTCGCGTCGTGCATCGCAGGGATGTACATGGGGCTTGAGCAGTTCGAAGCCTATAATCCGGACCGGGCCAAGGCTTTGTCGGATTATTATCGCTACGCGCGCGATAACGACCTCTACCTTACCTACGTCATCATCAATCCGCAGGCTGATCGTTCGAAGGCTGCTAACGAGCAGGTCGATCCGTTCCTGACTGCAGGTGTCGTAGAACGCAATAAAGAGGGTCTCGTCATTCGCGGAGCCAAGATGCTGGCCACCGGTGCAGTGGCGGCGGACGAGGTGTTCGTGAGCTGTATCCAGCCGCTCCGGCCCGGAGATGAGCGCTATGCCCTCTCGTTTGCTATCCCGATGAATTCGAAGGGATTGAAGATCCTGTCGCGAAAATCGTACGAGCAGGGGGCGACTTCGGTTTTTGACAATCCAATGGCCAGCCGTTTCGACGAGAACGATGCCGTACTCTATTTTGACGATGTGCTCGTTCCGTGGGATCGGGTGTTTGTCGACGGCGATATCGAGATGTCCCAGAAGCAGTTCCATGCGACTCCCGCGCATGTCCACCAGAACCATCAGGCCATGGTACGGCTCTCCGTGAAGCTGCGCTTTCTGGTGGGGATTGCCCACCGGATCGCCGATGTTAACGGTATCACCAACTTTCCGCAGGTGCGGGAAATGTTGGGGCAGCTCGCGGCCGAGGCGGGAATGGTAGATGCGCTGGTCGTCGCGATGGAAGCCAAGGGACATAAGGCCGGACAATACTTCGTACCCGACCGGCACACCCTTTACAGTGCCCAGACGTTGACCCAGCAGCTCTATCCGAAAGTTCTCAACACGTTGAGAGAGCTTGCCGGTGGCGGGATGATCATGCTTCCCTCGTCAATCGATGACTTCGCAAACCCTGAACTTGCCGCCTTGATCGACAAAACACAGCAATCGCCTGCAGCGAACTCCCGCGATCGAGTGAAGTTCTACAAGTTGGCGTGGGATGCTGTTGGGTCCGAGTTCGGTTCACGGCATCACCAGTACGAGATGTTCTACGCCGGCGCTACCTTCGTCACGAAAGGGCATTCGTACCGAACGTATGACTGGAGAGCCGCCGACAAACTGCTGTCGAACATCCTGAATTCGTATGATCTCGACGAGGAATCAAAGGCGCGGGCTGCTGCCCGATAACAAGGAGGCCGCAATGGCTGTCAACAAGAAGCACGACGAGTTCTATACGCTTGACATGAGCACCGGCTGGGAGACGCCAGCTGGGTACCCGGCAGGCATTCAGCAAAAAATTCTTTCAGGCTCGTTGGATGAAACCAACAAGCGCGGCTCGCGGACGAGACTGCTGCGTTTCGCGCCCGGTGTTTTCACGACCAAGCCGTTCGTCCACGACTATTGGGAAGAGGTTTATCTCGTCTCTGGAGACCTCACGGTCGGTAATGATGAGAAAGGCGATGGCGGTAAGAGCTTTCCGCCGAACACCTATGCCTGCCGTCCTCCGCAGGCTTATCACGGCCCCTTCAAGTCCGAAAACGGCTGCATGCTGATGGAGATCCACTACTTCGATCCGGCGTGACCGGCGCGCCCTGCCGGGGCTTGCAACGAATTGGGAAAGAGCCATCGGTGCGGCACTTCCCGCT
>JAICXS010000264.1 GCA_025934615.1 Nitrospiraceae bacterium | reverse complement strand
TCACGCAAACACTCAAGTGTCTCATCATTCAGGATGCGCCCGTCTTTCACGACGCCGCAGTGTCCATGCGAGGTATATTCGTCGATGCATACGTCCGTGATGACAAGCAATCCCGGCACATGTTTTTTAATCGCGCGGATTGCGGATTGCACGACGCCATGCGGATCGTAGGCCGACGTGCCACGTTCGTCCTTTCGATCGGGAATGCCGAACAGGATCACGGCCGGGATACCGAGCAGATGAACATCGGTCGCTTCCTTGACCAAGAGATCGGCCGACCAGCGGTATTGCCCCGGCATGGAAACAATCTCCTCGCGCCGGTCCCGTCCGCTTATGACGAACATGGGATAGATTAAATCGGAGACGGAGAGCGACGTTTCGCGGACTATCCGACGCAAGGATTCATGCTGCCGGAGCCGACGCATGCGTTGACGGGGAAACGCCATACTATTTCCTCGGAAGATTGGTCAAGAAGACGACCAGGTCGCGCACGGAAATCATGCCGACCAATTTGACGTTTCGCGTCACTCCCAGGTGTCGAAGATGTTCCCGCGCCATCAGGTCGTTGGCATCGAGCAAGGTTTTGCTTTCCTCGATCGTCATGATAGGGGCCGACATGATCTGCTCGATTACTTTATGAGCAGGATCGCCCCCGACCGCGACGACTCGCCTGACCATATCCGTATCCGTGACAATCCCGACGATCTCGTTTCCGCGGCTCACGAACAAACTGCCGATATTGCGATCCCGCATAATCTCGGCCGCTTTCCGGACATCGGTATCGCGGTCCACAGTGACGAACTTTTCCGCTGGAATCATGAATGACTTGACAGGAACCATGCTTGATCTCCTATGTAGATGTGGATGACACGTGATGAAAATAGTGGACGATCGCCTCAACGAGTGCCGGAATAGTATTTTCTTTCGCCATGATGGTCACGGGCAACCCCTCCTCTTCAGCGGTTTGCGCGGTAATCGGCCCGATGCAGGCTACTGCCGCGCCCGCCGTCAATGTGCGCAGGTCCTCACGGCTCTCAAAGAGCGCGCAAAAATTTCGCACCGTCGAAGAGCTGGCAAACGTCATGACATGAAGATCGCGTCGTGCCAATTGCTCCCTCAACTGTTCCACCGCGGAAATGGGACGAATGGTTCGATACACGGTCACTACACGCACGTCTGCTCCGGCCGCCCGAAGTCGATCCGGTAGAATTTCCCGTGCGACAGCGGCACGGGCGATAAGAACGCGCCGGCCGGACACGCCGGCTTCTGTCATCGCGGCAATAAGTCCTTCCGCCTGGAACTGAGCCGGGATAAGATCGGCATGCAACCCATACCGGGGCAATTCCTCGGCAGTCCGGGGCCCGATGCAGCCGATCCGAAGGCCCGCGAACGCGCGTGCATCCTGCCCGCTACTCTTTAGCCGTTCCATAAACGGACGAATGCCGTTCACGCTCGTGAATAGCAGCCAATGATACCGACTGAGCTCAGCAAGCGCGGCATCGACCTCATGCCAGCTCTCCGGTGGAACGGTTTGGATGACCGGATACTCCACGGGTTCGGCCCCGTATTCTTCGAGGAGATGTGACAAGGCACCCGCCTGTTCACGCGCCCGCGTGACGAGAATGCGTTTCCCGAACAGCGGCCGTGTTTCATACCAATTTAATTGCTCTCGAAGCCGAACGACCTGTCCCACCACGATAATCGTCGGCGGTTCCATGTGCGCCCGTTCCGCCTGTGCGACAATAGTTCCCAGCGTACCGACCACCGTCCGCTGATGGGAGCGCGTCCCCCATCGAATCAAGGCCACCGGCGTGTCGATGGACTTGCCGTCTTTCGTGAGACGTTCCACGATGGCGGGCAGATTTTTCATACCCATCAAAAAGACGAGTGTACCGTCCGCAGAAGCGAGACGCGGCCACTCCATGCTGGACGACCCCTTCGTCGGATCTTCATGACCGGTCACGAAGGCCACGGTCGAGGCCAGTGTGCGATGCGTCACCGGAATGCCGGCGTAGGCCGGCACGGCTACGGCGGACGTGACGCCGGGCACAACCTCAAATGGAATCCCCGCTTCTGCGACCGCTTCCGCTTCCTCGCCCCCGCGGCCGAAGACAAAGGGGTCGCCCCCCTTCAAACGAACCACGACTTTTCCGTCCCGTGCTTTGCCGATCAAGAGATGATTCACATCGTGCTGTTCTTGATAGCGGCCGCGATCGCGCCGACCGACATAAATGCGCTCGGCCCCTTCGGGGGCATGCTCAAGCAATACCGGATTGGCCAGATAGTCGTACACCACCACATCGGCCTGTTCCAAGCACCGTTTCCCGCGCAAGGTTAAGAGCTGAGGATCTCCCGGTCCGGCTCCTACGAGATACACTTTACCCATCGTGTTCATGCTTGGCTCACTCGCGGCTATAGAGATCCCGCAAGATTACGTCTCCGCCGGCAGCTAACAGTCGATCCGCCAAGCGAATGCCTAATGCCCGCGCATCGGATGCCGCCCCGTCCTCCGAATCGCGAATCAAGGCTGCGCCATCCGGGCTCGCGATGAGGCCGTCCAGCGAGAGACGATTCCGCTCGATCGTCGCATGCGCCGCGATGGGAACCTGGCAACCGCCTTGGAGGCGATCCAAGAATGCCCGTTCTGCCGTAACGGCTGTATGCGTCGTCGGATCGTCGAGTTCGGATAACAGTGCTCGGACGAATGCATCCTCGCGACGCCCTTCAATCGCCAGGGCTCCCTGGCCGATAGCCGGCAAACTGACCTCCAACGAGAGATATTCCGTCACCTCTCCATCCCAGCCCATCCGTCGCAGCCCGGCCGCTGCCAACACAATGGCATCATAGTCACCCTGTTGTAATTTTCGCAGACGCGTCTCCACATTGCCCCGCAGCATCTCAATCTTGAGGTCCGGCCGGTGATGCAGCAATTGCGATTGCCGGCGCAGGCTGCTGGTGCCGATCAGTGCGCCTGCCGGCAGTTGGCCAAGCGTCAATCCTTTACGGCCTTCCCGGCTAATCAAGGCGTCCCGCGCGTCTTCTCGCGCCGCGACACAGAGTATCTCCAAGGCATCCGGCAGCACGGTCGGGACGTCTTTCATGCTGTGCACCGCGAGATCGATCTCCCCCTGAAGCAGAGCCTCTTCGATTTCTTTGACGAAGAGCCCTTTGCCGCCTATTTTCGCCAGTGGAACATCGAGGATTTTATCACCCGATGTCTTGATTCGCTGAAGTGTCACGGGGAGCGCAGGCGCGATTTCGCGCAGGCGCGCTTGAACCCATTCTGCCTGCCAGACGGCCAGACGGCTTCCCCGTGTCCCAATAACGAGGGAGGAGCGAGACGTGGTGGGGATAGATGCGGCGCTTGTCACTGTTCTCGCTCCTGATACGGACTCTGAAAAGGCGTCTCTCTCGCGCCCGGTAGTTTTTCATGGTCGTTGCGGCTGGTATTGGGATTTGGATTCTGTTGCGGCATCCTCGTCATATCCCGGTAATAGAAAGACATCGCAAAGACGGTCAGTAAGGCCAGAATAACTGCCAGATAGGCAACCACGTCCCAGCGAAACCCGTCTTTGCCTCGATAATCATACCCACATCGCGGACAGTCGTGCACAGGATCGTGCCCCAAATAGGTGTGCCGGCACTTCGGACAGGTAAACAGCTTGGGGCCCTTGGGCATCACTCGTCCGCATCTAAAAATTATGTGCTGGAGCGGCCGGCCTTGGTGGGTACAGGCGCCGGGCGCAATGATCCTGAAGGTGTGGGCCCATGAGCATGATCGTCAGGCACCGGAATGCACGCAGATGACTCGTCTCTGATTTCACGACCGGGCTTTCCGCTCATATCACCGACATTCCCATTGTCCATAAGATTAAAGAATCGCCGTGCCGCTTCAAGATAGAGTGTACCGGCCGCCGAGTCGGCCTCGGCCTTGAGCGTCACGAGAGAGCCATGCAACAGTTTATTGACGACGGCTGAGGCTAACGCTTCGATCGCTTCGTGATCCTGTGGAGAGAGATGCTTCAGTCGGGTCAGTGTTTTTTCCAGCTCCGCGTGCTTGATCTCGTCGGCGCGTTTACGCAAGGCCACGATGAGCGGCGTGACTTCGAGCGATTTGATCCATTGTTGGATGATACCGACTTCCTCATCGACGAGGCGTTCGGCTTTGATGGCTTCGCCCCGTCGGTCTTCGCGATTCTGTTCGACGCGCGTTTCTAGATCGTCGATGTCGAACAAAAAGGCATTGTCGATATCCCTGACAGCCGGGTCGATATTGCGCGGAACGGAAATATCGATCAGAAAGATAGGCCGGTT
>JAICXS010000212.1 GCA_025934615.1 Nitrospiraceae bacterium | reverse complement strand
GCTCTTGCCCACCATCGCCCCAAAATTATGGGTCGACTTGATTTCCTCAACCAGATATTCATTTTCACGAGTCAGTTGTTCTCGGAGAAGATTGATCTGCTCATACGCCTGCACATTATCGATAGCGAAGGCGATCTGAGTCGCGACCTGTTGCAGGAATTCCAGTTCCTCGGGAGCCGGTTCGCCCGACTGCACACTGCCGATATTTAAAGTCCCGAAGCAGACATCGCGCATCAGAAGGGGCAAATTGACCATCCGCCTCAACCCTTCTTGGTGGTAGAAATCATCTTCCAAAAACATCTGCTCTCGCGACAAATCCGGTCGGATGTGAATCTTATGATGCTCATAGACCCACCCGACCGCACTGCCTTTTCTGGGGATCACCGCGTCTCGCTTTAGCATCGGTGTCTGCACGATAGTTTCAACGGCGTAAAACCGGAACGAATCGGTCTTCTTGTCGTAGAGGGTGATGCCGGCCCTCTCCCATGGTGTCACTTGTTGAATAAGTTCGGTGATCACCCTCCAAAGACTGTCCGCGTCGCGCTGCGAATTCAGCGCATTGGTCACATCGAGCAGAGTTCGATAACTCAGATCGACACTTCGCATGAAAAAGGCTCACTCCTTTCCAAACAACGGTGAACGGCTTACAAGCGCCTATCATTGGCTGCCGGTTCATGAACGGGCCGAATCGCCCTTATGCGCGTTGGCACGACACGCGGCGATCAACTCAATTGAGGCTCGACCGACTATATCATACTGAAGACTCGCGACGCGGAAGAGCGGGTTCCGTTTGCGGACGATGCTGCAGTCATCACAGCGTCGTCTCCGACAGTGGATGGTAACAGCGGTCGATTCTCGATACGGGTTTCTCCGGGATCGGCGGAGGCAAAGCACATCACAGAGACGTGGGTCGCTTAATGCCGAGTTTGCGTAACCGGCTCCGAAGCGTCTCCGGATTCAGACCGAGTTGCTGGGCGGCTCCGTGGGACCCGTAGATCCGCCACGCCGTCTTTTCGAGAACGGAGGTAATATGCTCACGCTCACATGTAGCCAAATTTGTCGGATGCGCGGAGGGCAGCGGTACCGACTCACATGACGGCCCGCTGACCGGGTTGACCGGAGGGAGGAAGCGCTCGTCGATCTCGACGATCATGAATTGCGCAAGGATGACGGCTCGTTCAATCACGCTCTGGAGCTCCCGTATATTGCCCGGCCAGTTATACTTCTCCAACCGGTCGAGCGAGAGCGGGGACAGGGTGACATCAGGCCGTTTGAGCTTGACTGCCGCTTGTCGTAAAAAATATTCGGCGAGCAAGCGAATATCCTCACGCCGGTCCCGAAGAGGTGGAATAGATACCGGGAACACATGCAGACGGTAAAAAAGGTCTAGCCGAAACCGCCCTTGAGCAATCGCATGGCTCAAATCGGCGTTCGTCGCCGCCACGACACGAACGTCCACCGCCACCGGCTGTGTGCCCCCGACACGGTCCACCTGGCCGTCTTGCAACACGCGCAACAGCTTCGCCTGTGCTTCCAGCGGCATTTCTCCGATTTCATCCAAGAACAGCGTCCCTTTGTTCGCCAGCTCGAACCGGCCTGCGCGCCGTTGATCGGCTCCGGTAAAGGCGCCCCGCTCGTGGCCGAACAGCTCGCTTTCGACCAGGCCCGACGGCAGTCCGGCGCAGTTGACTCGCACAAATGGTTTCGACTGACGCGGGCTCAAATCATGAATGGCTCGGGCTAGGAGCTCTTTCCCAGTCCCTGTCTCTCCCAGTAAGAGGACGGTCGTATTCGTCGGCGCGACGGCTCTCACGAGCGTGAGGACGTGCTGAAATGCTTGCGACTCTCCCACCATCGCCCAACATTACGGCTCAATCTCACTTCTTCGGCGAGGTATTCATTCTCACGGCTCAGTTGCTCGCTCAACCGTTTGATGCGCTCGTAGGCGCGAACATGATCGATGGCAAAGGCGATTTGTGTGGCGACCAACTGTAGGAATTTTAGGTCCTCGGCGTCCGGCTCTCCAGTCTGCACGCTGCCGATGTTCAAGGTGCCTAAGCATGTCCCATGCACGATCAGCGGGAGATTGATCATTCGCCCCAACCCCTCTTGCAGATAGTACGTATCTTCAAAGAAAACCTGCTCCGTATTGAGATTGGGACGGACATGAATCTGTCGATGTGTATAGACCCACCCTACGGCACTCTCTTTTCTCGGGATCAATGTATCCCGGTTCAAGACCGGCGTTTTGGAACTTGTCACGACCGCATAAAACCGGAAGGCGTCTACGTCAGGATCGTACAAGACGATTCCTGCGCGATCCCACGGCACGACCCGGCGAATATGCCCGGCAATGGCTTGCCACAAGCTCTCCGTATCGCGCTGTGAGGTCAACACATTCGTCAGTTCAAGCAGAATTTCATAATTAAGTTCCGCACGGCTCATCGCATCATCCAAGATTGAAACTGACATTTTATAAGCTCCAAGAACGGAGGAGGGCAGGCAGTGCCCACCAGGGAACCTGCCTGCCTTCCATCGAGGCGGCCGACGAGCGTGACAGGAGGGACACACTCACCGATCTGCCTAGTTAAATGAGGACCTTTCGTCCTGGTACCTGATGAACTCTTCGAACTGGTTCAGCTTGTCGTGCCCCACCGCGCGGGCATGCCGATCCCGAGCGTGATACTCATCCGGGGTCCAGCGATAGCATTCATCCCAGAGCTTGTCGGCGGCATGCGGATCGATGTCTCCCACTCTGGTCTCCAACATCACCATGAATTGGTTGACCGTATCGTAGGTGGTCTGTCTATCGCCCTGCCGATACGCATCTCGTGCTTTGGCCAACGTTTTTACATAGGGGTCAAAATTTCCTTGTAGCACCCCATTATCGTGCATGGCCTTGAACGTCACAGCTTGACCAAGCAACTGCTCGGCCCACGCGGAGGTTTTCTCACTGGTGCTCCCCGGGTAAGTATTTAAGCCGGACGGCAATGTCGTCTGAACCGTTTCAGAACAGCCCACGATTGGGCTGAGCAACATGCAGCTCATGACGAATGCGGTAAGACTATACCCTTGCCTGATCCTCATCGTATATCCCCCTTTGCTATTTCTCCAAGAACAGCGATTGATAAAGTGGCCACCTCATTGGCCCGTGTTACTGCGTCCTGTATAGCAAAATCACCGCCCCGCATTGGGACACGCTAAGTGCCTGTTGCAATGGAGATGAGAGAGAGCGAATCCGATCATCCTCGCGATATGTCACGGCTAGGCGTTTCGCGTCACGGTTTTCGTGATGGCTTCGACTCGCCGCCATCGCATTGAGCAAAGCTTCGAGGATGGTTCTGTTTCTATTTCACATGAGGCCCACCGTCTGATTAGCGAACACATCGCTCAAACCGACACGACACCTTCGCTTGAACGGTTCTCTCAGCCTCATTGGATGTAAAAGTAAATCAGGACCCACCGTATTCAACATCCGAAGATTTGTACGACGCACACCAACCGTGACCTATCACGATGACCGTGAACCATCATGATGAGCAGAACGGTTGTGACGATATAGGCTGATAATCAGAGGGTGTTTAGCGCTCGGCCTTTGGCAAGCAACTTGCCATGCGACTTAGTACACGGCTAACGGCACATCATTTTGCCGAGGCAAGTGACCAACCATCTTTATGTAGGAGGCCTCATGGATTATGTGAAGCCCCATGACATTGTGAAGGGTATGTTATCCACGGCGGAACTCAAGCTCAACTTACCCGTTCCTCAATTGTTGATGCGAGGGGCGCTCGCAGGCGGGTTCCTGGCGGTGGCCACCAGTTTGGCCGTCGTCGCCGCCGTTGAGACGGGGTTATGGATTGTCGGCTCCTTACTTTTTCCGTTTGGGCTCTGTCTGGCGATCTTGCTCGGGATGGAATTGCTCACCAGTAGTTTTGGACTGCTGCCCTGCGCCACGGCGGCTGGAAAGAGCAATGCCGCTCCACGGCGCGTGCTGGCAAATTGGAGCTGGGTTTTTCTGGGCAATCTGCTCGGCAGTACCTTGTATGCCGTTCTGCTGGCGATCGTACTTACCACAGGTGGGAGCGGAGATCTTTCGGCCGTGGGGTCTAAGTTGATCACGATCGCCGAAGCCAAGACGACCTACTATGCCGCGCACGGCATGGCGGGACTTCTCACCGTGTTCACGAAAGCGATGCTGTGTAATTGGATGGTCGGCCTGGCGGTCGTGTTCGCCTATGCCTCCACGTCCCTTTCGGGAAAGATGCTGGCGATCTGGGGACCCACGGTCTTGTTCTTCGCCCAAGGCTTTGAGCACGCCGTCGTGAATATGTTTGCCATTCCGATGGGGATACTACTGGGGGCGAATGTCAGTCTCTCGGCCTGGTGGTTCTGGAACCAAATCCCGGTCACGCTGGGCAACCTGGTCGGCGGCATGGTGTTCACCGGCCTGGCTGTATATTACGCCCATGGGAACGTGACACCCGTCCACGACATCAGCATCGCAGAGGCTCCTCAGAAAGGATCCATCGCCGATCCGAAAGGATATCCTGCCCCGTTCTAATATTGAAGGTCCGTTTTCCCCCGTGAACAAAATAGCAATGATGATATGGATCGAATGATGCCCGAAGGTTCTATCCCGCGCCTAAGAGGCCGGCACTTTCTGCTATTCAACCTCGTGCTCGGCTTGGCCCATATGGCCGTCTTGTTCAATGCGGCCTCCTATATCGCCTTCCTGCCGCACGTCTCGGGCGATCTCGGGGGCGTCTTGCCCAGTTTCGGAACATGGGCGCAGACTGATTTCATGATTGCCCTCGCGTTGGCGTTTCCCATCGCGCGATGGTTGTCGGGTCGCTTCGGC
>JAICXS010000119.1 GCA_025934615.1 Nitrospiraceae bacterium | reverse complement strand
TCTCATAACCCTCACCGTCCGACCTCAAAACATCAAACAGAGCCAAGCGGCCCCGCCGGTAAATGCTCGCTCAGGAATATGTCGGTTAGTTGACCTTGAAGTCATCTCAATAGAGTTTGCTATACTTTACTGCGATGCCGCCCAATGATTCGACTTCCGTACGGTCCAGAACAGATCGACGCAACTATTTCCGAATTAATGTAATCCTGCCCATCAGGATTCAATTAGAGACAGATGCCTCAGAAAGCCCCCTCATAGAGAAGTCCGTGAATCTCAGCGCTGGCGGCATTGGGTTTGTTGTCAATACAGCCTACAGTCCTGGCGATCTGCTATCGATTACCCTAGTCTTAGCTGATCAGGTTCTCTTCAAAGCACACGCGCGTATCCTCACCTTAGATTCACTGCCGCATCGGGATCATGCCTTCCGCTTACATGGGCATTTCGTCGGGGTGCCAGTACAAAAGCGCGACTTGTTGATCAAATACATCATGCGATTCCAGCGTGATCAGCTCGACGAACATGATTCCGCATAAATCCTGTCGTCGAGCTTCTGTCTGATCTGAATCAGCCATGAGATTCGGCTCTGACTCTCACAACACCTACGCCAAATAGTAAAAATACGCATACTCATCCAGTCAAGCAACCGATCACGGCTGGGATCGGGCGCGGGCGCATGGACGGCGCACTATGAGCATTGTCCGTTATAAGAAGACGTTCGCTCTCATTCGAGTATACAAACTGGAGATGACCTAGAGTGAAGCGACGCCGAGCGCAATTTCTCATTGACAGCCGACATAGTTGCATATACAATTAATGTATGTGGGCAAGGATATGATGACCAATGTACCAGACTGTGAACTCATTTCCCGAGACTGCATTGCGATGCGTGTGCGCCTACTCAATCGCATCATCACGAAGATCTACGATGACTGCTTGCGTCGCCACGGCCTTCGCGCCACGCAGATGAACATCCTGGTTGCCGTTTCACTAATGAGAACAGCGAGCCCGTCTGAGCTCGAGCGACGGCTCTGTCTCGACAAGTCCACCGTCAGCCGCAATGTAGACCGGATACAGCGCCGCGGCTGGGTAGAATTCGTACCAGGGAAAGATAAACGCAGTCACCACTTGCAGGTGACAGCACTAGGGGCGAAGCTTTTGGCCAAGGCTGGGCCCACTTGGCAGCAAGCTCAGGAGAAAGCTGTGTCGCTATTAGGGAAGGACGGCGTTGCTGCATTGGCTAGGATCGACGCGGCCTTGGGTACGAGCAACGTTTGATGCGGGATAACCACATGCTTTTTTTTGGGCATATGGTTGCATATGCAACATAAGGAGAGGCTATGCTACACCTACAGGAGCATCCCACTGTGCAACAATTTCTTTCCCGACCCCACGCGAAAAGAGAAAGTAACCCATCGCGTCAGCTTGATGCGGAGTGGCTGCGACAACTCTGTCTTGGAGCGGGCGCGGACGATGTCGGTTTTGTGGAAATTGACCGACCAGCGATTGCGGACCAGCGCAGAGATATCCTTGCGCTCTTCCCGTGGACCAAGACGCTGCTGAGCGTCATCTGCCGGATGAACCGTGAACCCATCCGCAGCCCGGCTCGCTCTGTGGCCAACCTCGAGTTCCACCATACGAACGATGAGGTCAATAACGTCGCGCGCAAGATCGTGGAGGGCCTCGAACGACACGGAATCACGGCGTCGAATCCTTCAGCTGGATTCCCCATGGAGATGGAGCGCTTCAATGCCGGGAAACTCTGGTTAATCTCCCATAAACCAGTGGCGGTAGCAGCAGGACTCGGTCAGATGGGGATCCACCGTAATGTCATCCATCCAAAGTTCGGGAATTTTATCCTGCTGACGACCATCCTCCTAGGAACCGAGGTGACGGCGTATAGTAACCCGATTAGCTATAACCCTTGCCTGGCGTGCAAGCTCTGCGTGTCGGCTTGTCCGGTCGGCGCCATTGGTGCAGACGGACACTTCAATTTCGCAGCCTGCTACACCCACAACTACCGCGAGTTCATGGGAGGGTTCTCGGATTGGGTGGAAATCATTGCTGAAAGCAAAGATGCGAAAGGGTACCGATCGACAGTGACCGACTCCGAATCGGCGTCGATGTGGCAAAGCCTTTCCTTTGGGGCCAATTACAAGGCGGCGTACTGTCTTGCCGTGTGCCCCGCCGGTGAAGACGTCATTGCGCCCTTCCTCACGAATCGGAAAGGATTTGTCCAAGCCGTGGTCAAGCCGTTGCAGGACAAGAAAGAGACGGTCTATGTGGTCCCAGGTTCGGATGCCGAAGCGCACGTGGAGCGTCGGTTTCCTCACAAAAAGCCGAAGCTCGTCAGTAATGGCCTTCGGCCTCGGACCATTCAACAATTCTTGAGAGCGCTACCCCTGATGTTTCAACGGAATCAGTCGGAAGGTCTTACGGCCACATACCACTTTTCGTTTCATGGAGAAGAGACAAGCCACGCAACCATAAGCATTCAAGAGAACATACTCCAGGTTCAAGATGGTCACATCGGACGCGCAAACATCCGTATCACTGCAGACAGTCGAACTTGGCTCGGCGTCTTGGCAAAAGAACAGAGTCTCGTATGGGCCTTCATTCGAGGGAAGATCCGCATCAAAGGCTCTCCGAAATGGCTCTTGGCTTTGGGGAAGTGCTTTCCATCCTAGATGTGAGAAGCGGTTATAGAGCCTTGTCACAAACCTATCTCGAGCGAGGGCCGGTAAGATCGGAAAATTCGAGCGCGCTCTTTAGGGAAGGTGAGCCAAAAATACTGTTTTAAAAAAGTTTACCGTGCAGAGGCTTTATGTTTTCGTCGGATAGGATTTTCCTCAAGGCGACACAGCCAGCTCAGAGTCTACACCTGAACGTATAACATTCACATTAAGCATATCGGGGTTCTTGTTGCGTTAACCCAAGAGGCTTACCATGCCGAGAACTAAGTAACGGAACACACCTCTCAGTCAGGAGACCAGGATGCTCACGAACCCGTGTAGAATCATTCCCGCTGTCCTGAGTATGCTTCTTCTGATCACGGTCGACGCAACCGCCGTCACCCTCACTGTGACGGACGGCGTGATTGGCGGACAGGGCATCACAGACTTTGAAGTGCAGCACGCGGTGCATGCGCCCCTGAGCGGTGAGGGGTTTTCCATGTCGTCCATTGTGGGCGGTATTGGGACTCCCGCTGTCCTCACCGGTGGCTTCATAGCAGCCGGCACGTCCGTTCCGTTGAGCGGGCAAGCATTCATTGTGGGGGCTACATTCGACCTCGGTAGCGTGCACTATCCGATGGGGAATGGAAATCTGGCCTTCACCAGTACGGCATCTGTCATATTGCCGACGGTCGTGTGTCCCTGCGCCGCGCGACCGATCATCAGCGTGTCTACACCGTTTACGATGGTAGGCGAGCTGACGTTCTTCGGTTCTGCACTGCCCCCAGTGGATGCCACATTCAGCGGAACGGGCATCGCCACCGGGGTCTTCGGATCCACGAGCCCATCTGGGCCGAGCACGTGGGAATTGGAGAGCATCAGCTATGTGTTTGCTTCGCCCGCCGCGGTGCCAGAACCTGGGTCGCTGTTGTTGCTTGCCTCTGGTGTTGCCGCACTCGCCCTATTGAAGAACAGCCGGCTTCAGAAATAAGGGCACCATCGTGGGGCGACCCGAACGATCGAGCCAACAAGGACGATTGGGAAAAATTATTTCGCAAAGGTAGGGGCTATCCGACTCTTCAGGTACAGGCACCATGGCGGTTGGGCTGGCCACTCTGCTCTCACCGACATTGCGTTCTTCGTGGTAGTAGCGAAACAGTTTTGTATGCACCCTGCTTATTTCTTCGCGCGGCTGTCCCGAACATTGAAAGATGGATTCAATGGATTGTCCAAGAAGACGAGAGAGGGTTCAGAAAGCTTTTGGTGCTCAGCACAGGAGGCCGGCTTAGCAAATCGGCGTCTAGACAGCGGTTTACTTAACGGGCTGACAGATCAGTTCGAAAGGACAAAGGGGTCACCGTGGATCACACTGATTTTGAAGAGAAAAATTGGGGTGAGTGACGGGTTTCGAACCCGCGACCTCCGGATCCACAATCCGGCGCTCTAACCAGCTGAGCTACACCCACCACCCGAGAAGGTCATTAGAAACAGATCGGCAGACGGCTATCTTAGCAAATGAAGAAAGAGCGCCGCAACAACAGCTACGCGCGTGCAGCAAACGCTGCTTGCATTTCGATCACGATCGCTTCGGAGGCTGCCCGCGGATCGGCGGCGTCCCGAATCGGCCGTCCGACGACCAAATAATCAGCGCCAGCCATAATCGCGCTGGTGGGAGTGCTGACGCGGGCATGATCGTCAGCGGCGCTATCGGCCGGTCGGATACCGGGCGTTACGATCAGTAAATTTTTGCTGACTTTCTCGCGAATGACCGACGGTTCTTCACCAGACGCCACCACCCCGTCCAAGCCAACTTCAGCCGCCAATTTTGCTCGTGCGGCCACGAGATCGGCCACGCCCCATTGAATGCCCATATCGCGTAAATCGGCAGCATCGAAATTCGTCAGCACTGTAACGGCCAAGAGTTTCAGTCCAGACCCATCGGACGCGACCGATCCCCGCCCCTCAATTGCGGCCGTCAACGCTTTTCGATTCGCATGGACAGTAACGAAATCAATGCCCATGGCGGCCGCTCGCGCCGTCGCTCGCTTTACCGTTTCCTCAATGTCGAGAAATTTCAGATCGAGAAATACACGCTTCTTACGGGCAATGGCGCGCCGCACCATCTCGGGTCCCGCCACCGTGTACAACTCCAATCCAATTTTCACGAAACTAATCGCATCTCCTACACGATCCAATAACCGTTCGGCTTCGTCCGACGACGGCACGTCGAGCGCCAAAATCAAACGATCCCTCGCATTCACCCTTACCATGCTTGCCTCCCCCTTCATCTCCTCAGCCAACCCTGACTTCGTGGTAGTCACACGGACCTCATTATCCTCAAATGCAGCGTCTAATACCGATTTTTTATGAGCGTACGTTCACATGCCAAGCATGTGACGTGGATTGCCGTTCACTGCGCCGTACAGGACAGCGCGTGCGCGCTGCGCGAGCAAGGGCGGTCAGGTCAATGCGTTCCTCTTCTTGACCCATCAGACGCTCCTATGTTACAAAACTAGCCTGTTTTTACCTTTCATGAGGAGTAGACATGCCGGTCATTCACAAATCGACGATCAAGCGGGCTCGGCAATCTGTTACACGCCATCTGCGTAATAAGGCCGCGCTCAGTTCCATGAGGAATGTGGTAAAAAAAGTGATGGGCGCCGTGGAGGAGAAGAATGCCGACGAGGCCAAAGCACTCCTTCGCGATGCCACTGCATCGTTGCATAAGGCGGTCACAAAAGGTCTGATCAAGCCCAACACGGCTTCTCGCCGCATCTCCCGCCTCTCAGCCAAAGTCAACGCTCTGTCGGCGGCCCGGACTTAATCGTCCGCGTCGCCGTCGATTGTTCCAACGTCATCCCTGCTCTTCCTGCTTGCTGCAATCCGGTTATTTGAGCGGCGCTTCTCGGCCGTGAGAGTTCGGCCAACCGGCACAACTCCAGTCCCATCGACTCCAAAATCCGTGCAGGCGCTGTCGCGCTCGAGCCTTTAAGTTTGCCATCGGTTTCGGCGAACAATCGAAACGCCTTGTGTAAGTGGACATCGGAAAATCGCCCCACAAACTCCCTGACTTTGAACGGTGCCATGCGCAATATCCGCGCGGCCTCCGATTCGCCCTTTCCGCCTTGCAGTAAATCCTTCGCTCTCCAGACCTGGCGGTATTGCCATACGAGTGAGCCAAGAATCCGCAGCGGCGCCTCGCCGTTTTCCACATTCCTCGTGAAGATCCGAAGTACGCGAAGCCGATCCCCGGCGCCGATCGCCGTTGTGAGATCAAATACAGAGGCGCCGACTTCACCGCTCTGTAAGGCTTCCACATCCGCGGGCGTGGCGACTTGCTCGGCCGGCACGTACGCCGCTAATTTTTCCAGTTCTCGCTTGATGAAGGACAATGAGTGACTGCCCGCCAGATCCCTCATCAGCAGCATGGCGGCATCGTCCAGGCGGACGCCGATGCGAACAGCTTCCGCGCGGATCCATGGCACACATTGGGATTCGGGCAATGGGCCGCACTCGATCGTGACGCTCCGCTCCTTTAACGCCTGCGCGAATTTCGTTCGCCCGTCTACCTTGATCGCGACAAAGACGAGTGTCGTCGAATTACACGGCGACTTCAGGTAAGGAATCAACGCTTCACCATCGCGCGCGGATAATTTGTCTATCGTTTTGACGATAATCAACCGACGCGGCGCAAACACAGGTGCTTCGCCGGCG
>JAICXS010000146.1 GCA_025934615.1 Nitrospiraceae bacterium | reverse complement strand
TGTCTTATCGGCGAAATGGAGCAGAAACTTGAGTCGAATCCGGATTGCTCGCGTGAGGAGACGGGAGAGGCCCTCGAGCAAGGGCCTGCTCCAGCATACGGCCTAACCCTAGCCCTCCCGATTGGGCCGCTAACCGCCCGATTTCTTGGTCATAAAAGGAGTAAAACTGCTGTCCTTCTTTATTTTGCACAAGGCCGGGATGGACGGTATTGCGCATTTCCTTCAGCAGATAGGCAATAAAATATCCCTCGAATTCCTTTACAGCCTTTCGCATCTCCGCCGGTTCGCTTTTGCCCTGCACTTGACTGGATAATGTGCGAACTGCATTCTCAGCCCCTTGTGCCTTCTGATCAGGAATGCCGGCCATAGGGTTGTATAATGAAAGCGGTTTCATTTCCATAATTGAACCTTAATTATCATATAATTGTTTATATAATCTCTAGGTTAGCTTGAAGTGCGCCGGCAGCCTTAAGGGCCGAAAGAATAGCGACGAGATCACGGGGCGTCACCCCAACCGCATTGAGGGCTTGAACCACTTCACCTAACGTTACGGTTTCGTCCACGACGAGCAACCGGGACGGTTCCTCCTTAATTTCAGTCTGTACATCCGGCGTGACGACTGTTTGCCCAGCGCTCGAGCCAATGATGGGAGCTGTCGGCTGGGACACATTCAGCGTCGATTTGACTGAAATACTGAGATTCCCATGCGAGATGGCGCAGGTCGAGAGCCTCACATGTTCGCCCAGCACGACGGTTCCGGTCCGCTCGTTCACCACGACCTTGGCCGGCACATCGACGGCGACATCGAGTCCTTCCAGCGTCGCGAGATATTGCACGATCCGGCCTTGAAAATTCGCCGGAACGGTCGAGCGGATTTGACCGGAATTCACGGGAAGTGCCGTACCGGTCCCGAATACGCCATCGATCGCTTCACTAACGCGAAGGGCGGTCGTAAAGTCGGCTTGCCGCAGCATCACATTGACCGATTCCCAAGTGTCGATATTGACCACAATTTCTTTTTCGACGATGGCCCCACCGGGTACAATACCGGTCGCCTGGTGGTTTTTGGTGACGGTGTTGCCGCCGGCCCCTCCGGTCCCGCCCAGAAAGCCGCCAATGGACAGGGGGCCTTGCGCGACCGCATAGACTTGCTGATTCGGCGCTTTTAATGGAGTCAGCAATAGGGTCCCCCCTTGCAAGCTCTTGGCATTGGCCATGGATGACACGACAACATCCAACGGCATTCCCGGCTTCGCAAACGGCGGCAACTTGGCCGTTACCATAACGGATGCAATATTTCTCGTGAGCAACTGAATGGGATTAATGACAAGATTGATACCCATCTTATTCAACATCGACATCATCGCTTGAATCGTAAACTGACCGCCGATCACCTGATCCCCTGTTCGGTCCAGGCCGACGACTAAGCCATAGCCGATCAATTGATTTTCGCGCACGCCTTCGATCATGGCCACATCTTTGATGCGCGCGGCGTCCGCCGGAGCCATGGTCAGCACCGTGGCGATCATCGCGGCCGCTATCAACTTTAATGGCATCGTCAATCTCCTATTTGAGCGTTCAGCTATCGCCGCCAGCCTGCAGTGGATGCGGATGCGACTTTGAGTTCATGTTAAGGCTGACTGTTGATGGCTTTTCAGCATGCTCAGAATGGATAGATCCAATCCAAGATTCGCACCAACCAGCCGGGCCGCTGGACATCGTCCACCACCCCGAGCCCGGTATATTCAATCTTCGCTTCGGCGATGGCACTAGACACGACGGTATTTCGGGTATCGACATCGACGCGGCGCACGATGCCGCTCAACGTCATCAATTGTTTTTCGCTGTTGACCGCCACTTCACGCCGCCCTTCGATGCGGAGATCGCCGCTCGGCAACACTTCCGTCACCATCGCTGAAAGCGTTCCTGTCAGCGTATCGGCCCGGTTGGTTGCTCCCTTTCCGGTAAACTTGTTTTGCGCGCTGGCATCGACCCCAAGGGAGCGTTGCAGTCCCGCGCCTAATCGGACGCCAGGAATGCCAATCGTCCCGGCTGCTCCGCCATTGATGCTGTTCGTGAGCGTCGATTCACGTTGCGCAGTCGTATCGGCGCTCTTTGATCCGGCCTGCTGTTCCTGAATCTTAATGGTAATGATGTCGCCCACTCGCATGGCGCGCATATCCTCGTAGAGATAGGCGCGCCCATTCTCCTCCTGCCACAACGACCCGAGCGTTTTCGGAGGTGGAAGAGGCGGCACCACCAATTTAGTGCTGATTGGCGGCGAACTGCACCCTACGGAGATCAGGGCCACTGCGACCATGCCGATGGCAAAGAACGTAAACATTTCTCTTATCTGACTCAAAATTCCACTCTCACTAACCCAGGAACAACCACCTTGGCCCGAAGATCTTTTCCCGAATCCTGATTGGTGACCGTCACCGTCTGTCCGACCTCCCCAACGGCCTTCGTGATGCCGACGGTCTGAATCAATAGCCCTTTGCGTTTCGCTTCAATGGTGACCCGATCGCCTTTTCGCACCAGAAACGGCTGACCGAGCGCCGATAAGCTGATGGAAGCATGGGACGCCAGCGGTCTGATCGCTCGCTTGCCAATCACCTCATCGAGATTCGTGGCATATTGTCGGGCCGTCGAGACGAGAGGGATCCTCGTGGTCGTGATATCGTCCCGCTGGAGCGTCTCATCCATTCGAATCGCTCGCGTGGTCACCGCCACGTCGACCAGCGCCGTGACGTCCACGATAGCCTTCACTATCTGAATAACTTTTCCATGGACGGATAGCGCCACCTCGACTTGGCGCCGGCCATATTCGCTTGCGGTCGAATCTGAAACGACCCGCATGCCAAGTGTTCCACCGGGCAACGACACGGCCTCTTCCGGTTCCAGCAGATTCACCTGCACATCGGCGATCGTGTCGTCTTTGTGTGCCCTTATATAATCCAGGATGATCTGTTGCATCTGATTCGGCGTTACCTGCTGCATGCGGACACGGGCGTTCTTGGCAACGGGATGCGCATGAAGTGGAACACTCACTAGCAGAAGGACAGCCGCCACACCGATAAGGCGTGTTCGATTCATCGTGCCTTCGTCTCTCTTTTCGTTACCGTCGTAGGTTGTTCGCCATTTGCATCATCTCATCTGCGGCCTGGATTGCTTTGGAATTCACTTCGTAGCTGCGTTGCGCGATGATCATGTTGACCATTTCTTCCGCCAGGTTGACATTTGAACTCTCCAAGAATCCCTGCTGAATCATGCCGAACCCGGTAGAAAATCCCCCTACACCTTGTGTCGGAGGCCCTGAGGCAAAACTATCTAAAAATAGATTGTTTCCCATAGCGACAAGCCCAGAAGGATTATCAAAACGCGTGAGCTGAATCTGCCCGATTTGGGACGCTTGTGTCACACCGGGCAGCAGCACCGATACAGTCCCGTCCTGAGCAATGTTGATCTTCAACGCGCCGGATGGAATCGTAATCACGGGGTTAAGGACGTCGCCGTCGCCGGTGACAAGGTTGCCGATATTATCTCGTTTAAAGGAGCCGTTACGGGTATACATAATGGTGCCGTCTGGCCGAGCCACTTGAAAGAACCCGACCCCATCAACCGCGACGTCTAAATCATTCCCCGTTTGCGTAAGATTACCCTGCGCCCACTCCTTTGCCACCGTAACCGGACGGACGCCTGCGCCCACTTGCACGCCCACCGGAAACACCCCGACATTGGAGGAACTCGTCCCCGGCATACGTTGGATTTGATAGAGCAGATCCGAGAACTGCGCCCGACTTCGCTTGAACGCGGTGGTGTTCACATTGGCGAGATTGTTGGCGATCGTATCGACATTAAGCTGTTGGGCCGTCATTCCGGTTGCGGCCGTCCACATCGCTCGTATCATAAGTCCCTCCTACAAGCAGGCATGAGGTGCGAGGTACGATAAGAAACGGAGTTTCTTCCCTCACCTCAAACCTCGAACCGTCATTACCCTAGCTTCCCCACATCTTGCACGGCCAGCTCAGTCATATGATCGAACGCCTGAATCAGTTTTTGCGCCGACTCATACATGCGCATGCTTTGGATCATTTTGACCATCTCAGTCAGTGCGTTGACATTGGACTCTTCGACATACCCCGTTTCAATGACCACATCTTTAGACGCCTTGGGCTTATCGCCCGAGAAGAGACCATTTTCGCTCTTTAGCGGTGGCATGCTGTCCGAAAACTCGACGACCTTTATCTTGTCCGCTTGCTGTCCATCCACCTGAATGGCGCCGTCGGGGCTCACCTGCACATCGCCTTGCGCCAGTTTAATTTCTCCGCGCTTCCCCATGACCGGATCGCCCATCTCAGTCACCAGCCGTCGATGCCCATCCAAACGAAACTCCCCGTTGCGGGTATACCGAATTCCCTGCGCGGTTTTGACTTCGAAAAACCCTGGGCCACGGATCGCCATGTCGTAGGGATTGCCGGTCTTGCGCAGACGGCCGCTTTCCAACACCGTCTTGAGTCCCTGGGCGGATACGAACACTCGCTCTGTTGCACCAGCCGGAACGCCATTCCCCAAGGAGCGCGACATCAGCGAACGAAATAACGATTCATCTTGTTTGAACCCCGCGGTGTTCACATTCGCGACATTGTTCGAGAATACCTGCATCTGACGTTCCTGGGCCAATGCCCCGGACAGGATTGGATAAATGCCTCTGTTCATCGCCCTTCCTCACATCGTCTTGTTAAGGCCATACTAAGCAACCCGGATGCCACTCAGCATAAGTGGCTATATCATTAAAAATCCCTGGCACATCAACGGACCGCTCCTTCCCCCTGCTTTCATTTCTCCACATACTTCATCGACGACGGGCAGCTTCTTCATCGAAGGCAAAATTTGCCTAGGCCTATTCAATGTCATGCAGCATGGATTTCAATGACAGAATTGCTTTCGTGTGCAATTGACACACACGTGACTCGGTGACTGCGAGAACTTTTCCAATCTCCTTCATCGTGAGTTCCTCACAGTAATACAGAATGAGCACCAATCGCTCCTTTTTCGGCAATTGATCGATGGTCTTCGCTAATTGTGCCCGCCGGTGTTCGGTCACGAAAGTGGCCAGTGGATCGGGATGATGGGTATCGACCAGCAAGCGGAGGAGTTTTCGTCCGTCCGTTTCCTGCACTCCGAGATCATCCAGGCTGATCAAGACGGCGCCTTGCGCCCGCGACAGATACTCGGAGAGTTCAGACACCGATAGATTCAAGGCTCCTGCGAGCTCTTCATCGCTTGGCGGACGGCCCAGTTTGTTAAGGAGATCCGTGTTGGCTCTTTCGAACGTCGAGAGACGCTCATGCACGGACCGCGGAATCCAATCCATCGATCGCATCTCGTCGAGCATCGCCCCGCGAATCCGAAACTCGGCGTAGGTCTTGAATTTTGCTTCGCGTGTCGGATCATAGCGCGTCATGGCATCCATCAAACCGATAATGCCGACGGAAATCAGATCGTCGGCATCCAAGTGCGCCGGCAGCCGAAAGGCCAGTCGATGCGCAATGGCTTTGATCACCGGAGCGAATTCTTGAATTACCCGCTCTCGGTCGCATTCCTTCCATTTGACGTGGTCAGTCTTGCTCTCAACCGCCTGATTCATGGCATGCTCCTTCTGAATCCGACTCGGACTGCTCCTCATGATAGGACCGACCGTTGCCATAAAAATTGGACGCCGCCTT
>JAICXS010000392.1 GCA_025934615.1 Nitrospiraceae bacterium | reverse complement strand
GGGTGGTTGAACAGATTGAATGCTTCAGCCCGGAAGTTCAGCGCCAAGCGATCGTTGATACGGGTCCGTTTTGAGAGGCCAACGGCGGCTTCCCACTCATCCGGCCCGCGCGCGACGTTCATACCCAGGTTGCCGAAGGTGAAGTTGGCCGGAACGGCAAAAGCGGCTTTGTTGAACCATTGGTTAATGCTTTGGCCACTCGCTGGTATGATGGAGACGCCATATACGGCATCGGGACGTTGATTACTAGCAAAGCCGAAAGGCATAATGGCGGCTTTCCGGGTGACCACGACGTTAATTGGAAGCCCCGAACGCGCCGTAGCAATGCCGCTCAATTCCCAACCTCCAGCCAATTTGTCGATAACGCCGGGGCCATTTAAAAACGATTTTCCGTGGCCGAACGGTAACTCGTAGACGAAGCTCGACGTGAAGTTTTGCGGGATATCGTAAGGTGCGTTGCCGCGGTCGCAGGCTCGGCAGTTGGGGATTTCCAGGCCAACGGATTCGCCGGCGCCAGAAGAAGCATCGGTGATGACGTGCGACCACATGTAATTCGCTTCCCACATAAATCCCTTTGTGAAGGTGCGCCGCACCTGCACCTGGAGGGAGTGGAGATTATTATTGGCCGTATTTCCCTTCTCGTTGAATTGCGTGTAGCCTGCTAGTGGCCGTTTTCCGGTGACCGGGTCGAGCAGGTTCACCGGAAAGCCATTAAATAGATGGTGCCCTTCACCGCCCAAGTAGCCAACCTGGAACGTAAAGCTCTGAGGCAACTGCGTCTGAACCGTGAAATTCCAGCTTTCGTAGTAGCCATCCTTGCGATTGCGGTCGATGCCCTTCGGGCTGAGCCCTTGATTTTGTAGATTGCTCAGGAATGGCGTGATCGGATACGAGAGATTGGGCACGTCGGCGGAAGAAAGAGCAAAGCGGGGGACGCTGCTCTCGATCGGATCGCTAAAGTCATCGTTTTGGTTGGGTGTGTAGTAGATGCCGTAGCCAGTGCGAATTACAGTTTTGCCATGGAATCGCGAGGGAGACCACGCCAGCCCGATGCGAGGGGCGATATTGTTACGATCGGGGAAATAAAATGATGTTCCCGGAGGGCACGCGCCGCCGCAGGTGAAGATATCGAATACTACCGCGCGATCCTTCACCTCATGCACTACAGAATAATATTCGTAGCGGACACCCAGGTTGAGGGTCAGGTTCGGCGTCGCCTTGAACTCGTCTTGAACAAAGCCCGCGAAAAGGGTATGCCGCGCGCCATGGATAGGCTCGCCCACATTGTCGGTGATGGATTCAACACTATTGTGAATGAAGTCATTGATACTGGCGTAAGAGATCTTCGTAATGTCGATGCCGTTGCCGGTATTGTTGAGGCGAATGCGCCGGATCTCGCCGCCTGCTTTGAACGTATGGCGCCCCATAGTGTGCGTCAGACTATCGATCCACGAAAACGTCGTACCGATTTCGAGATCGAGAGCAGGTTGGGGTAGATCATCGTACGAAGTGCCGCCGATCGTCACCCCTACTGGAAAGATGCCCTGAGTCGGATGCCGGAACGCTGATCGGTTCACCCCAAATTTGAACTCATTGAGGGTGCGGGGCGAGAAGATGTGCATGAGGTCCAGCACTGCGTTGGAAGGTCGCACCGCAGTTTCTTCGTAACTGCCCAGCGCGCCATCCAGTGTGCTTGAAAGCGAATCGTCTATACTATATCGGGCGTAGAGCGTCGTGTTGTCGCTGAAACGCTGATCGAATCGTACCAACGCACTGTCCTCGCGCACTGGATTGTGGTTGGTGGCAATAAGCTCGTCCGTCTGCGCGTTCACCGGAATGTGTCCCACGGGATAGGCGTCAATGATCGGCTTCAATGCCGGCGAGGTCGCGAGGACCTGGGATCGGACGGAAGCGCTCGGTACAAAGCTAATACTTGTACTCCCGAGCCTTTGTCGCAAACCTTCGTAACTGACAAAAAAGAAGCTCTTGTCCTTTACAATTGGCCCACCGATGCTGCCACCGAACTGATTTAGACGGAACGGCGGCAATTGCGATGGATCGAAAGGTGAGCGCGTATCGAGAGCACTATTACGCAGAAATTCGAAGACATCGCCGTGGACCTGGTTCGTACCAGATTTGGTGACTACGTTGACTTGCGCCCCGCCGAAGTTGCCATATTCCGCCGCGTAATTTGCGACATTGACGCGGAATTCGGCGATGGAGTCGGTGTTGACCTGCAAGCGCACATTGGACTTTTGTGGCTGCTCCTGGATGCCGCTGGCATCGATGCCGTCCATCATAAAATTGTCATCGTCTCGCGAATGCCCAATGAAGTGGATGCCGCGTTCGTGGCCGCCACCGACGTCCACGGCACCGGGCGACACTGCCATTAGGCCGGCCCATTCGCGACCGTCCAGCGGGATTTCCTTGACCTGCTTGGATTCGATGACGCCACCGAACTCCGCCGAACTGCGCTGAACTGGAGCCGCTGTCGCGGTCACGTTCACCTCGCTGGCAAGTTCGCCCACCTGTAGTTGGACGTCGAGCGTGCGGACCTCGCCGACTGCCAGCTTTACATTCTCGTAGTCAGTGGTCTTCATTCCCGTGGCCGAGAACTTCACCTTATATATGCCGATCGGCAGCGCTGTGAGTGAATATGTTCCCGCGTTGCTGGTGATCACTCGTCGGTGGAAACCGGTGTCAGTCAAAAAGACATCGACTTGCGCTTGCGGAACCATCGCGCCTGAAATATCTGTGACGGTGCCGTTCAGCGTAGCGCGGTCCACCTGGCCAAAAGCCGCGGCAGAAAATATCAAAAGACAAATCCCTAACTTCTTTATCGACGCCTGCATGAAAACTCCTTCTTTCTTACGGCGCAGAAAGATCGCCCGCCAAGAATAACAGGATTATATATCTAACATCTGGAAGCAGCAAACGTCACTGAGACGGACGCCACGCGGTGCTGGTTGACCGCCACCGAATGAAATTCACCAAAGGGATGGGACTGTCTTCTTTTGAACAGTCCCACTGTTAGCTTAACTAGCGTTCTGGCAATTCACGGGATGTACGCCGCTGTTAACTCAAAACCGGCAGTGTGCTCGGTGCTGGCTGCTTTTTTGGCGCGCCGCCTTCCTGAGCTTGGCCGCGTATTT
>JAICXS010000128.1 GCA_025934615.1 Nitrospiraceae bacterium | reverse complement strand
GCCGTTGGCGGTGGAATTGCCGATTTTCATTGAGCTGAAAGTGGTGGATGGAGAGCCCGGCGTACGCGGAGATACAGCGTCGGGCGGGACGAGACCGGTGATTGTCGAGACTGGCGCCAGTATCAAGGTACCTCTATACCTCGAAATCGGCGAGGTCATCAAAATCGATACCCGGACTCGTGCTTACGTGGAGCGTGTACGGTGAAGAAGGTCAAGCGATCAGTACGAGCGGGAGGGACCCGTCCGTCCTCGGTTGACGACTCGATCGCCTCCCATCGCGCCCGACCTGCGAAGCACGATACCGGCCCGATGGGAGAGCACAGTCAGTCCATCCAAAGCTTTATCGACCTCTTAAAGCAACATAATTTGGCTGAGCTGGAATTCGAACGTGAAGGCTTCCGCATTCGACTCAAACGCGAATCGGCCGCCGGATTGCCGCTTGTTGTAAAATCGGACACCATGGCCGCCGGCGGACCGGCGCAGACGGATAGTCAGGCTGCTGCCGTCTCCGAACAGACCAACGGAATGGTCACGATCACCTCTCCCATCGTCGGCACGTTCTATCGATCTCCTTCGCCGGACGCCGATCCCTACGTGGAAGAGGGAGACGTCGTGAAAAAGGGGCAGGTCCTGTGCATTGTCGAAGCGATGAAGTTGATGAACGAGATTGAATCCGAGGTAGTTGGCCGCGTGGTTAAAATTCTCGCTGAAAGCACGAAGCCCGTGGAATATGGACAGCCGCTGTTCCTCATCGATCCCTCCTCATCGTCTTAGGCGGGATGTTGAAAAAGTCGCTCTTACACTCATCACACCTCGGATATGCCGAGATACGGCCCTTCCCGAGTGGCGTTCTCGTTTTGCACGCTCCCCAGCATACTCCGCAGAGTCCGCCTCCGGCGCTTGTTTCGCCTGTGGCTTTGCCCTGGAATGAGCGCGTCATGCCGCGGGTGGGTATACGAGTCGGTCTTTTTGAACATCCCGTCATGTTGTTGAGGTTGCAGTAGGTGTTTAAAAAGATTCTTATTGCCAATCGCGGGGAAATCGCCCTTCGCGTGATTCGGGCCTGTAAGGAGCTCGGTATCTCGACCGTCGCGATCCATTCCGACGTCGATGCAAATTCTCTACATGTGCGATTGGCCGATGAGCATGTCTGCGTGGGGCCGGCAGAAGACGGCTTGAGCTATCGCAATATTCCCAACGTCCTGAGCGCGGCGGAGGTGACAGGAGCCGAAGCGATCCATCCCGGTTACGGGTTCTTATCCGAGAATGCGCATTTTGCCGAGGTCTGCGAATCGATCGGGGTGAAATTTATCGGTCCTACTTCAGAGAACATCGCGGCGTTAGGAGATAAGGCGCGCGCGCGGGAGATCATGATCCGCCGCAACATTCCCGTCTTGCCCGGCAGTCCCGGTGAATTGCATAGTGAAGGGGAGGCGTTGGATGCAGCGCGGAAGATCGGGTTTCCTGTGATCATTAAAGCCACGGCCGGCGGTGGTGGACGCGGGATGCGTGTCGTGAACAAAGAGGACGAACTGGTGCGTGCGTTCCAAGCGGCACAAACCGAAGCCAAATCCACGTTCGGCAATGAAGCGGTATACCTTGAGCGGTATTTTCTCGAACCACGTCATATTGAAGTCCAAGTGCTGGCCGATGAACGCGGACGGACGGTGTATCTTGGCGAACGCGATTGTTCGATTCAACGACGCTATCAAAAGCTGGTGGAGGAAACGCCGTCTCCTGCTGTCGATGAAAAGCTGCGGCGAGAAATGGGGCGCGTGGCGGTTGAAGCTATTAAAGCGGTGCACTATCGCAATGCGGGTACCGTCGAATTTCTGTTGGACAAGGATCAGAATTTCTTTTTTATGGAAGTGAATGCGCGCATCCAGGTCGAGCATCCGATCACCGAAATGGTGACCGGCATCGATCTCATTAAGGAACAAATTCGGATAGCGGCGGGAATGCCGCTCGCCTTTCGCCAGCAGGACATTAAGCTTTCCGGGCACAGTTTCGAGTGCCGAATCAACGCAGAAGATCCGGAGAAATTCACGCCCTGTCCAGGCCTGATCACCCGTTACCGTCCGCCGGGCGGCATCGGCGTCCGCGTGGACTCTATCATGGAATCGAACAGCCTGGTCGTGCCCTATTATGATTCAATGATTGCCAAGCTGATCACATATGGACAGAATCGTGAAGAATCCATGGCCCGGATGCGCCGGGCGCTCGATGAGTTTGTTATTGAGGGCATCAAGACGACCATCCCACTGCACCGACGAATCTTCGTGGATCCAGAATTTACCAAGGGACGCGTCTCCACCACCTTCCTAGACCGACTGTTGGCCAATGTCTCATAAGAAGTATTGAGTTTTCGTGTAGAGTTCTCAGTTGGCACACAACATACCAAACTAAAACTCAAAAACGTTGCCTCGATCTGTATGCCTTCGGTTAATCTCCACGGGCTCTACCTTATCCTTGATCCACATCTCGTGCGACGGCTCTCGTTGGTTGAAGCGCTGAAGGAGGCTGCGTCCGGCGGCGCTACGCTCTTTCAATATCGAGATAAGACTTCTCCCGGCAGAGCGCTCTATCTGGAAGCGGAGCAGTTGCGGCAGGCGGCGCATGACATCGGCGCCACCTTCATTGTGAACGACCGGTGCGATGTGGCGCTGGCCGTAGAGGCGGACGGCGTGCATTTGGGACAGGGAGATCTGCCGCTGTCCTTGGCGAAAGCCATCATGAGCCCTGATCTGCTCATCGGCATCTCAACGCATACTTCAGGGCAAGTGCGCGAGGCCGCTGTGGGTGGCGCTCACTATGTGGGATTCGGCCCGATTTTCCCCACGACATCCAAAGCGGACCATGATCCTATTGTTGGCGTGGAAGGCCTGAGACAAGCCCGGAAGCTGACATCACTGCCGATGTTTGCCATCGGCGGTATAACAGTCGCTACCGTGGAAGGTCTCATTCAAGCAGGAGCAGATGGGATTGCCGTCATGTCGGCGATTTGGGCTGCCCCGGATATTGCCACAGCCGTGCATGGGTTTATCGAGAAAGTGACACGAGCCGTTCGGCCAATGAACGGATAGTCGGATCGCCGGCGATTGTCCTGACCCCCGTCATCCAATCGAGCCGGCATTCTGATTCGTAGGGAAGCGGTCCAAACACTGGGACTCCGCTTCGTTCTCGGATCAATTCCACGGTCGATCGAGTTTGTTCGTGATTCAATTTGGTCACAAGTTGATTCAGCACGATGCCGATAATTGGAATCGCTCGCTGCCGTAATGCTTCGATGGTCAGCAGCGCATGATTGACGCCTCCCAAGGCGGCCCGTCCGACCACCAGCGTAGGCAAGCCGAGAGACGCAATCAAATCCCGGACATCCATTTTCTCGGCAAGCGGCACCATCAGTCCGCCGACACCTTCGACGACGACGAAATCGCAATCCCGGGCCAGATCTCGGCACGCTGTCGCAATGTGATCGATCTCAATTGTAATTCCAGCCGCACGAGCGGCGGCCAATGGCGCTACCGGCAAGAAGAATCGGTACGGGCAGATGAGATCAATCGAAGTGGTGGCGTCGGCGGCCATTCGCAAATGTTCACCATCTGTGCCAAGTCGCTCAGTATTCTGGCATCCGGTCTCTATCGGCTTCATCACGGCAACGCGCAACCCGCGCTCCTTAAGAGAGAGTGCGAGTGCGGCCGTCACGATGGTCTTGCCAATACCGGTATCGGTCCCTGTGATGAAACAGCCGCGATAGGGAACGTGTTGCAAGCTGACCTCTTGAAATATCAGAGGAGCCGGCTATCTAAATTCCACACTTGGCCTGACATGTCTTGCCGGGTGGCGAGATGAACAATAGACTGGGCGACGTCTTGTAAGCACGGGGTCCGCCCTAAGAGATGACAATTCAGTTCCGTGGCATTGGGCATGGCCGCACCGGCTAATTCTGTTTGGTGCCAACCGGGTAAGACTGCATTCACTCGAATATTATGGGTGCCCCACTCTCGCGCGGAGGCTTTGACAAGTCCCAGCACGCCGGCTTTTGACGCCGCGTAAGCCGATTGGCCGACATCGCCATGCAGCCCTGCATAGGAGCCGACCACGATGATGGTACCGTATTTCTGTTTCAGCATTTGCCGTCCCGCAGCTAGGAGACAGTGAAATGTTCCCGTAAGGTTGGTCGCGATCACATTTTCCCATTCTTCTGGAGCCAGGCGTAAGAGCAGTTGACTGGAGGGGATGCCGGCATTGCAGATGATGGTGTCAAGGCGCCCATAGACCGCGACGAAGCGTGCGATCATCGCCTCGACTTGGGCAGCTTCCCGGATGTCGGCTTGATACGTCGTCGATGTGCCGCCGTCCTCATTGATGAGCAAGACCGTCTGCTCCGCTTCCCTTTTACGCTCCCGATAATGAACACCGACCTGCCAGTCGGCTTGGGCGAATGCGAGGCACAAGGCTCGACCTATCCCACGTGATCCACCGGTGACCAGCACGGTAGGTGATTTCGTCTGTTCTCCACAGTCGATTGTCATTCGGATGTCTGCCGCTTTCAAGCACGTAGCGGTATTATCGATAATTCAGAAATACAAAGGCAACGCCGTCCGCAGCGGCCCTTGCTGGGCATCAAGCGGTTGTGTTATGCGTACAAGAAACGCGGAGGAAAATCTATGCCGGGTCATGGGCAACGTAGGCTGTGGGCTCAGATTGTGGTTCTTACTCTTTGGATGTGTATTATGGTCCCGGCGAAGGTCCTATCGTTGGAACTACCGGTTGCGGCTGAAAAGGAGCGCATGGCGAATGCGGAGGAGTATTTCCCCGATACACAAGGCATGCAATGGCGGTATCGCGGGGAAGTCATGGAAGGGCCGCTTCAGACGATTGCCCGGAATGGATTTGTGAATGTGTCGACCGTGAAAGGAACGGACAAGATTAAAGGTGTGAGTGTCAAAGTCTTTCACGATACGAACCCCGGTAATCACGGTCCGTCCGACAGTTATTATCGGAAGGATCCCGCGGGAATCGTCTACTATGGCTCCGACCCTGGCACGCCGCTGGAGAAACAATTGATTCCCTATCAAATCGTGCGATTCCCCATCGACATTCCTTCCTCGTTTCAACAGTTCAATCGTAAGGGGTTGGACTTCGGCAGCGATCTCGACAACGATGAACAGAATGAGCAAGCCGATATGGAAGCGGTGGTGACCGTCATGGGAAAAGAATCCGTAACCGTTCCGGCCGGCACCTATCCGGAGGCAATTCGAGTCGAAGCGCGCATGACCATGCGGATTACGCTGTCCGGGAATCGCCGTTCAGCGCTTGGGACCGATGTGATGACGGCGTGGTTTGCCAAAGGAGTCGGGTTGGTCAAATATGTCGAACGACAAGAACTCCCGCCGTTGAAGACCGACCGAGGAATCGTGACGGAGATCACCGAGGAACTCGAGTCCATGTCGATGACACCGCAGACGAGCCGGTATTAATAATTAAACATTCAAAATTCGGATGGGGCGAACCCCCGTCGGATGGTGTTTTCGCTAACGACGCGTGCGATCATAAACTGGCTCAGATAATCCTCTCCGCCTGCCTTGGCGCCTACTCCTGACAAGCGATGCCCGCCGAATGGTTGCCGATTGACGAGCGCTCCGGTAATGGGACGGTTGATGTAAAGGTTACCCACATCGAACATCGTTCGCGCGGCCTGAATATTCGCCGGACTGCGGGAATAGATGCCGCCCGTCAAGGCATAGGACGAATGGTTCGCGATGGTGAGCGCTTCTTGAAAATCGCGGGCCCGCATGACGGCGAGCACGGGACCAAAGATCTCCTCCTGCGCAAGTCGATGGCGGGGCTGGATGTCGGCGACGATCGTCGGGCTGATAAAATAGCCCGGCTCTTGCGCCTGACCCATGGCGATGACCCGGCCTTCCTGTTTTCCAATCTCGATGTACTCTAGCACCTTGGCTAAGGCGCGCCCATCGATCATAGGGCCCAGCACGTTTGAAGGATCTTCAGGGGGCCCCATGCGAAGACTCATGACCGCGTCCGTCAACCGTCGGAGAAAAAGTTCGTACACCGACTCATGGACGATGGCGCGCGAACAAGCTGAACACTTCTGGCCCTGATAACCGGTGAAGGATTTCAGGACGCCGATGACGGCCTCATCGAG
>JAICXS010000239.1 GCA_025934615.1 Nitrospiraceae bacterium | reverse complement strand
TTGCCGGTCAGTCTCGCAGTCGGCCGGGTCCCCAGCAATAAAAAGCGCGGACCGTACTTAGCCACGCTCACGGCCATCGCCGAGCGATGGCGGGCCGTGCAGGTCGGGACCTTGACGCTGGGCACCATTGGCCTGGCTCTGGTGGCGGCACTCGTGTGGCAGTACAGCCTCGGGTCGGCTGTTGTCCAAATCGCATCCTGGACCACGGCGGCGTTCCTGTTTGCCGGCATTGGCCTCTTTAGCGCGAAGGTCGGTTTACTGTTGGTGCACCCGCCGCCCCCTTAAGTCGTGAAGTATCGATGATCCTCGATTGTATTTTGTACAGTGACTTCAATTGTCCGTTTTGTTACGCGTTTGGCGAACGAACCATCGCGCTCGGCTTCGCCAATCGGATAGCATGGCGCGGCGTCCAGCACGCGCCTCACCTTCCTATCCCGATGGCGCAGGCCGGTCCTGCCTTCGCATCCGAACTTGCGCGCGAAGTGCAGTTCGTGCAACGACTCGCCCCTGAGATTTCCATCGCACTTCCCCGCGGAAAACCCAATACCGGACCGGCTATTCAGGCAGTCTCGGCGGCGATGAATGTCGATCCACACAAAGCGCATCGCTTGGCCACGTCCCTGTATCGAACGTTTTGGCAGCATGGAGCGGACATTTCCACTCAATCCGTCATTCGCAACCTGGCCCAGCAAGCAGACCTTCCCGATCTTTCGATCACGCCTGAAGCCGTCAAAATGGCCAGCGCATGGCATGATGCATGGTTGGATCGAGGGGTCGGCAGCGTGCCGGATCTCGTTCGGCAAGACGGTGAATCTATCACTGGCTTGGTCGATCTCGACACCCTTCGACGATTTGTCCAGTGATCTCTCCTTCTGGCTCGCTTCCCCGATCTGGTACAATACGCCCATGGAACACTCCTTGACGTTTCACGACTCCGCGGGTCATCGTTCGTCGGGTATCTTCGCCTGCCCCGCTCAGCCAACCGACCGTTTGGTGGTCTTGTGCCATGGATTTCTGTCCAACAAGAACAGCACGACCAATAAGACGCTCACTCGCCTGCTGCTTGAGCACGAGATTGCGACGTTTCGCTTCGATTTTTTCGGACAGGGCGAGAGCGAAGGCCCATTCGAACAGATTACGTTGACGACCGCCATCGATCAGGCACGCTCCGCGCTTGACCTCGTGACCGCAAAAGGATATCAGCGTCTCGGTCTCACGGGATCGAGCTTCGGCGGTCTGGTGTCTATTCTCGTCGCCGCGCGTCGCCCTGATTTGTCGGCGTTAGCCTTGAAATGTCCGGTGGCCGACTTCCCTGAAACCTTGCGGTTGGAATTCGGCGACCAACGCATGGCGCATTGGAAGCAGTTCAATGAAATTCCGAATGTGACCGGAGGACCCAGTCCTGTCCCGTTGCAGTATCAACTCTACGAAGACTGCTTGATGTATGACGCGTACAAAGAGGCTGAATCGATACGGGCGCCGACGCTAATCGTCCAGGGAGAGTGCGATGAATTGGTCCCCCTTCATCAAAGCCGTCGATTGATCGACGCGATACAAGGCGACAAGCGGTTGGACATCTTGACGGGAGCCGATCACGGATTTACAAAAGGCGATGACTTCCGTAGGATGACGACGCTGATTGTAGATTGGATGACGGGGCATTTAGCAGGATGCTGAAAAACGTCGCCAGCTTCGTTCTCGGCTCGAATCAACCCTCAGCGTACCCTAGAGGGTACGCCTCCGGTTGCTTCTCGCCTGCGGCCTCGGATGACGTTTTTGAACATCCTGTTTAGCCAAATACCTACAAATACGGCTGCCATGCCTGTAGCGTTGCGCGAAGAACAACTTGAAGTGTTGAAGGTCCTGTACCCCTGGTACAAGGAAGAAGTCTTTCGGCGACGAGAACAAATGATGCGGCTGACCGCATTTGCCAGCGCCTTTCTCGTTCTGCTGCTCGTCACGATGGTCGCTGTGCCGGCCCGCCCGCGTCCCGAGTTTACGACGGCGCTCTTCGCAATCACCGGCGTCTCACTTTTCTCCGCGATCTTCGCCTATCTGATTCTCCAGCAACGGAATCGCCATCGGATGGCAAAACAAGCGCTCATCGAGATCGAACGAGTTCTCGGCGTCTACGATCAGGACCTGTATATTCTCGGGAAGACGCTCTATCCGGAAGATTGGCAAACGGCGTGGCTGAGCGATCGCAGTGTGACGATTTATTTGGCGGTGTTGGCAACGCTGACGGTGTTAGTGATTGCCGCCGTCCTCCTCCGCCCTTAGGGACTTCGCAAACGATCCAAATCTCACTCAACGTACTCAGTAGAAGTAAAAGCAGAACGGCCAGCAGGCCGGTCAAAATGGCCAGCAACAAAGCCGCAGACGGAGCCAACACCGCAGGCGTACCCTCTGGGGTACGTGAGGATGTTTGTAAGCGGAGAACACATTTGGGGCCTGTTCAACAGCCTGTTATGATTTCGCGCAGCGAAAGCCCGTATAGCTGTTTCTCGTACTTGGCGGCAATTTAAAGCGTCCGTAGGTCAATAAATATTTTGGCAGCTCCGACCATGACCCGCCGCGCAACACCTTGAATTGGCCCTCGCTTGGGCCTCGTGGATTGCGCTCCTCACTCGTTTCGTAATAGTTCGTGCCGTACCAATCTTGCACCCATTCCCAGACGTTGCCGGCCATGTCGTACATCCCGTACGGACTCCTGCCTTTTTCATAATGCCCTACCGGCATGAGGGTCTGGCTATAGCTGAAGCGAGCGCCGATGGCATAATTTGCCAATGATTGGACGGGCGTTTCATGGCCCCATGGATAGCGGCGTTCATCCGTACCGCGGGCGGCGTGCTCCCACTCCGCTTCCGTCGGAAGGCGCTTGCCCGCCCATCGGCAATATACATCGGCATCCTCCCAATCGACACCGATCACAGGCCGATCCCTGTGCTCATTGAGATCGACCGTATCCCAGAATAACGGTGGCAGGCGTCCGGTGCTTTTCAAGAACGTCGCATAGCGACCGACGGTGACTTCATACAGATCCATCGCATAGGTATCGAGAAACACCTCATGCCGTGGCCGTTCGTCATCAAGCCCTTGCAGGCCATCGACGCCCATCCAAAATTTTCCGGCTGGGATCGCGCCCATCGGCGCCTGCTCTGCCTGAGCAGACTCAGGATCTTTTTTAAATTTTCGGAGCCGGTCAAGTTGCGCGGCGGCGGGAACCACATCAGTGATGATGGCCAGCATTGCGAAGAGAACAAGGAAAACGCGAGCGGCTGCGGGCCGGTCAGGTGCCATCCAGCACCTCGCGCACCTTATGCGTAAAGGTCGTCGGGCTGAAGGGTTTTTGTAAGAAGGCCATGCCGGATTGAGCCACTCCCGCGTGGACAACGGAGTCATCCGTATATCCGGACATGTACAGCACCTTGACCTGGGGCTGTTCCTTGGCGATCCGCTCAGCCAATTCCCGACCGCTCATCCCGGGCATGACCAGATCTGTCACGACCAGTTGAATTTCGCCTGGATGCTGCCGGCAAATTCGCATCGCTTCAGCTCCATCCGCCGCTTCCAGCACACGATACCCGTTCAACATGAGCAGATTCCGAACAAATCCCCGGACGCTTTGTTGGTCTTCGACCACGAGCACCGTCTCCCAGCCCGGTTGCGGCTGCGAGTGGACCGCGCCGTCTTTCGACGGCTCATCATCGACCTGGCTTGCCGGAAAATAGATGGCGAACGACGCGCCACGCCCCGGGGCGCTATTTACGGAAATCGCCCCCCGGCTTTGCGTCACAATCCCATAGACCGTGGCGAGCCCAAGTCCGGTGCCCTTGCCGACGTCTTTCGTCGTAAAGAACGGTTCGAAAATCCGCGTTTGTGTCGCCATATCCATGCCGCATCCGGTATCGCGCACCATCAATCGCACATAACGACCCGGCGAGATCGTCCCCAGCCGATGACACGCGGCCTCGTTCAGCGCCACATTGGCCGTCTCAATCGTGAGGGTTCCCCCGCCCGGCATCGCATCTCGCGCATTGATGGCCAGGTTCAACAGCACCTGCTCAAGCTGCCCGGGATCGGTCTTGACGAACGTCGGTTGGGGATCCAGCACCGTCTTCAGTTCGATATGTTCACCGATTAAGCGCGGCAGCATCTGCAAGAGATCGGTGACGGCGCTATTGAGATCCAGCACTACGGCGCGCAGGACTTGCTGCCGGCTGAAAGCCAGCAACTGCCTCGTGAGGGCGGAGGCGCGATCGCCGGCAATCTTGATTTGCTCGGCATGCTTGCGGAGTGTTTCATCGGCGCTCAGATGATGCTGTAACAGTTCGCTATAGCCGGAGATGACCGTAAGCAGATTGTTGAAGTCATGCGCGACGCCGCCCGCCAATTGTCCGATCGCTTCCATCTTTTGCGCCTGCCGAAGCTGGCCTTCCAGTTGTTTGCGCTCCGTCGTATCGATCGCCATACCCGCGAGCACTTTTTTCCCGGACGGCTCGTGAAAAGGAAATTTAAACACCAGCCAGTAGTGCGACTTCCCATCCGGCGTCGGAACCATTTCTTCGAGTTCAACGACACGCTCCCCGGCCAGCACGGTCACATCATTGGCCCGCAAACGCTTG
>JAICXS010000440.1 GCA_025934615.1 Nitrospiraceae bacterium | reverse complement strand
TGCGGGAAGCGGCGGTGGCGATGGGCATGACTGATCGGCAACTCTTATGGAAAGTCGAATTGCCCCTTGCGGTGGGGGTCGTGTTCACCGGCATCCGGATCGCGACCGTGATGAGCGTCGGATTGGCCACGATTGCGGCAGCCATCGGGGCCGGGGGCCTCGGCATGTTCATTTTTCGTGGACTGGCCATGTTAGATACACGTTTGATCGTAGCGGGGGCGCTCCCCGCCGCCGTGATGGCGCTGCTCGCTAATTATGGGTTGGGATTGATCGAGCGCCGCGTCGGAGGCCGTTCTGCCACGACGAGGCAACGGGCGTGATGGCGGGATGGCACCGACTGCTTCTGCATGTTGTGTTTCTGTTTACCGTGGCGGGGACGTTCACGAGCTGCGACTCCGAGCACACGGTTGTCATTGGTTCGAAAAACTTCACTGAGCAAATCATCCTCGGAGAGCTGCTGGCACAGCAAATCGAAGCGAGAACCGATCTTCGCGTCAAACGACAATTCAATCTCGGCGGTACATTTGTCTGTCATCAAGCCCTGGTCTCGATGAAAATTGACGCCTATGTGGAATATACCGGGACGGCCTTAACGGCGATTCTCCACGGATCACCTTCCAGCGATCCTGAGGCCGTCTTCGGCACTGTTCAAGAGGCCTACCGCAGTCGATTCAATGTGGAATGGCTTCCGCCGCTCGGCTTCACGAATACTTTTGCCATCATGATCCGAACCGAGGAGGCCGAGCGGCTGGGTATTCGCACGCTGTCGCAACTCGCGAAGCAGGCGCCGCAATGGCACGCGGCCTTCGGTTATGAATTTCTGGAACGTGCCGACGGCTTCACCGGTCTGGCCAAGACGTACGGCTTACGATTCGCAGAACCTCCACGGGTCATGGACCTGGCCTTAACGTATCAAGCGCTCGCCGATCGAGTGGTCGATGTCATTGCCGGCGATTCAACCAATGGGTTAATCATTGCCCTTGGCCTCACCGTATTGGAAGACGACCGGCACTATTTTCCTGCCTATCAAGCCGCACCGGTCGTGTCGGCCAAGGGTGACGCGCGACTGTCAACCCTGCGAGCCGCCCTGTCGGCTTTAGCCGGCGCCGTGACGGATCACGACATGCGTCGGCTAAATTATGAGGTCGATGGAAAACGACGGGATATCGCGAAAGTCGTGAAAGAGTTTCGGCAAGAAAAACGATTGTAAGCATGATTTAACACGGCCGTAACATGGGGGTGATGGACATGCAACTTTCAAACGGTAGTCTATCGCTGCCACACGATATTGAACCATGGAGGGGGCATGAGAGTAGGAACACGATTGTCGCGGCATTCAGTGCGATGGTCTTCGGGCATGGCAAGTTTGGTTTCTCTCATGATCACAGTCGGCGCTGCGACGGCGGAACATGGTCCGATGGGCAAGCCGGCCGTCGATCCAAAGGTCATTTCCTACACGGCGGCTCGAGAAGTGTCGGGCACGTTAAAATTAGCTGGATCAGATACCATGCAACCGATCCTCTCGCGGTTAGGGAAAGAGTTTCGCCGCTATCATCCGGGCGCCGTCCTTAGTATTGAAGGCGGCGGATCGTCAGCCGCGGTCAAAGAGTTTGTCAATACACCCCCGCGTTCCAAACCGGTGTCTCAAAGTAACTCCGACGAACCCATCCTGCTCGTGGCCTCCTCTCGTGTGCTCAGTACCTCAGAGGTGAAACAGTTTACCTCCAAGCGCGGGTACCCACCGACCGCGCTTCCCGTGGCCGTCGATGCAGTAGGGTTCTATGTGCACCGGGACAATCCGGTTCCACATTTAACGTTGGAACAGGTCGATGCCATGTTTTCCACGACGCGCCACCGCGGGTATCCCCAGCAACTAACCCGATGGGGACAGCTTGCAGTGAACAACGGATGGGAGGCAATGTCGATCAATCTTTACGGGCGCGATCAAAAATCCGGCACTCGTGCTTTTATTAAGGAGCAGGTGCTGGAACATGGAGAATTCACGTTGGCCGTCCACGAAGAGCCGGGAGCGGCCTCCGTCATTCTGGCGCTGAGCCGCGATCCCTTCGCCATCGGGTACAGCGGGATCGGCCTTCAGGCCTCCACGGTACGGGCCGTGCCCTTAGCTGAAAAGGAACGCATGCCTTATGTGCTGCCCAGCGCAGAGACCGTGCTGGATGAGTCCTATCCGCTTCGGCGGTTCCTGTATCTCTATGCCGATAAATCTCCCAACGCTCCGCTTCCGCCTCTTGCGGAAGAGTTTCTCGCCTTTGTCAATAGCCGCGAAGGGCAACAGGCCGTGATCAAGGCCGGTTTCTACCCGCTGCCCGCCAAAGAGGTTCAACAAAGTTTGGCGGCTCTCACCGTACCGAACGATCGATAGTCAATAAGGGTTGAAAAAGGCCGGGATTTTGTTCTCGCTTCGCTTAACGCTCACCGTATGTCGAGTACGCCTTGCTCTTCGTTGCTACGCCTCTCACGGAAAGACGGTCTTGGCGTGCCGAAGCTTGGCGGGGTGAGATGAAACCTTTTTGAACATCCTGTGTATCTCCCTCCGTCTTGATCCAAAGTCTCAACGGGCAGACGTGTTTCAACAACGTGCTGAGAACCATGACTGCTGAAGCGGTCTACTGAGCGGACGATTGTTTTCGGCGAGGATCTGCTTTGGTCTTGGACTGGTTGAGGTCGTGCTGAATACCAGCCAGGGTTTCTTTCAACGCCTCTATTTCCGCCGTCTGTTCGGAGAGCTTCTTTCGAAGGTCCTGATTGGCGTTCGTGAGTTCGCGCACTTGCAGATGAAGATCATCGATGGATTCGGCAG
>JAICXS010000092.1 GCA_025934615.1 Nitrospiraceae bacterium | reverse complement strand
GGGACCAACGTCAAATGGACATATAGGACATTCTCACGTCCCACGTCGTATGGAATTTGACGGATTGCCTCGAGAAACGGCAGGCTTTCGATGTCGCCGACCGTGCCGCCAATTTCCACGATGGCCACATCGGTGCCTTTGGCGACGTTGACAATGGTCTGTTTAATCTCGTCCGTGATGTGCGGCACCACTTGCACCGTCCCTCCGAGATAGTCGCCGCGCCGTTCCTTCTGAATGACCGCATTGTAGATCCGGCCGGTGGTGTAATTATTGTCTTTCGTGAGCGTGAGCGACGTGTATCGTTCGTAGTGTCCCAGGTCGAGGTCCGTTTCTGCGCCATCGTCGGTGACGTAGACCTCTCCATGCTGGTATGGATTCATGGTTCCCGGATCGACATTGATATACGGGTCCAGTTTGAGGAACGTAATTTTCAGTCCCCGGCTCTCGATCAGATTGCCGATGGAGGCGGATGCCAGCCCCTTCCCGAGGGAGGAGACGACACCGCCGGTCACAAAAATAAATTTACTCATGACACAACCTTCTCTTGCGGTTGAGTGAGTGAGCTGGCCTGTAATGCTGCCACTGCGTGAGTCACATCATCGGGCGTATCGATGCGCAAGGACGGGTAGCCCGTTTCCCATACTTTGATGGGAATTCCCTGTTCCAGCGCCCGCAACTGTTCGAGTTTTTCTGCCTCTTCGAGCCGTCCGGTCGGCAACCCGGCATACCGCATCAATATCTCTCGACGATAGATATAGATCCCGAGGTGAATGTAGTACAGACCCGCGGAAATGTCACCTGGCGATCCGTCTCGAGTATGCGGAATCGGCGCGCGAGAAAAATACAAGGCATGGCCATTCGTATCGGTCACCACCTTGACGACGCCTGGATTCTGGACTTCGGCCGAACTCGTGAGGCGCCGTTTGAGTGTGCCCATGCCTGCTCCGCTCTCAAGAAACGGTACAATCAAATCAGTCATCAACGCAGGATGCAGGACAATTTCGTCTCCCTGAAGATTCACAAAGATCTCGCCAGGGATCCGTTCGGCGACGGCGGCCACCCGGTCGGTGCCGGTCCGAAACGGTCCATCGATGAAGAGGGCCGATCCGCCAAATCCGTTCACCGCCTCGAGGATTCGAACATCGTCCGTGGCCACGACGATACGGTCGAGTCCGGGAACGGCTTGCACTCGTTCATACACGTGCTGGATGAGTGGCCTGCCGGCAAGGTCGACTAAGGGCTTACCGGGAAAGCGGGAGGAGGCGAACCGAGCAGGAATGACGACTGTTACGGATGAACGGTTTGGATCTCGATTGACCGAACTGCTCAAGGGATCTCCGTTTACACTGATGAATGATCGAGAGTAATTGGGTAAGTGGCCCGGTCGATCCTCATCTATTACTTTCTGACTTAATGACTTCAGCTCTCCTGATGGCGTCGATCAACTGAGGCCCGCTGACCGTCGCCGTTCCGACCATCCCCACCACGATACCGGCGGCGTGGTTCGCCAGTACGGCGCCATCTCGCATGGAGGCACCGGTGGCTAAGGCCAAGGCTAGTGTCGCAATCACGGTGTCGCCCGCTCCGGTAACATCGTACACTTGTCGAGCCATCGTCGGGACATGGAAACTGGTCCCGTCGGCCTCAAATAGACTCATGCCTTTTTCGCCCCGTGTGACCAGCACGGATTGGCACCCCAGTCGTTGTCTGATGGTCTCGCCCGCTTGACTGATGGAGGGATCATCGTCACCGTGCACGCCGGCGGCTTGCATGGCTTCCAGATGATTCGGAGTGACGACCGTGACGCCTTTATAATATGAAAAGTGTTCGACCTTGGGATCGACCACCAAAGGAATACGCCGAAGCGTTATCAAGCGCACTAATTCAGCCATCAATGGCGCGGTCACGACACCTTTGGCATAATCGGAGACCACCACGCAGGAGACTTCCCGCAGCCGCGATTCGACGTATCGAATGATGCGGCGCTGCAGCCCGGCCTTAATCTCCGATCGCCGCTCCACATCGAATCGCACCATTTGTTGATTGTGCGCAATGACGCGGGTTTTGCGGGTGGTGGGACGATCGGCATCGATAATGACGCCTCCCCGTCCATCCCGGCGTGTTCCCAGTTGTTGCAACAAGCGCCGCCCGCCTTCATCCGAGCCAATGACTCCACACAGGTCCGCCTTGCCGCCGAGGGCTAGAATGTTATTGTAGACGTTCGCGGCTCCGCCCAGCTTCAGCGATTCGGACTCGACATGCACCACAGGAACCGGCGCCTCCGGCGAGATTCGGCTCACCCTTCCCCAGATATAATGGTCGAGAATCAGATCCCCCACGACCAGCACTCCAGCTTGCGGAAACCGCTGAATATGCCCGGCCAATTTTGAGTTCTGAGTCTTAAATTTTGAGTTCACGTTGGCATCCGCACCATTGTAGGATGTTCAAAAAGGCGGGCCAGCAAGGCCGGGGGCAGGGAAAAACCGCAGGCGTATCCTCTGAGGTACGTTGAGGATTTTTTCCTGACGAGAACGCCGCTGGACGCCTTTTTCAACATCCTACTATTGGATGGCTTGGCCGATGCGCTCCCATCTGACCCACTCCGTCCACTCGCCATGGCCGCTCCACGACCAATAGATCCGAAACGCTTTGCCGCGGATTTTTTCGGCTCGTACATAGCCCCAGAACCGGCTATCTAAGCTTTGATCTCGATTGTCACCCATCACGAAATACGAATGCTCAGGAACCGTCACCGGGCCGAAATTATCGCGAGGATTGATCGTGCCATGGATCATGCCCGGATCTATTCGCTGCGTGAAGGCCTTGTCGTCCAGCACGGTCCCATTGACCGTCACGATCTTATTCCGAATCTCGATCACGTCACCCGGCAGGCCGACGATCCGTTTGATGAAGTCTTTCTCTTCGTCTTCCGGAAACCGGAACACGATCACGTCGCCCCGTTGAGGATCGCCAAACGAAATCAACGGGTGCGAGGTATAACACGTCACGGGGGGGAAACTGACTCGAAATTTGCAGTCGCCAGGCCACTGAATGCCATAGGATAGCTTGCTCACCAGGATATGGTCGCCGATGAGCAGCGTGGGAATCATCGAGCCGGAGGGAATCTTAAAGGCTTGGACCATAAAGACCCGAATCGCAAAGGCCAGCAACATGGCCAATACGATGGCCTCCGCATATTCTCGAATCAGCGACTTCCTTCGTGGTGGAGAGGTATCGGTCACTGACACACTCACGGTATCGGCAGACGTGGGGCTGACCTCTTCAAGACCGGGTCGTTGCTGATCCATTATTCCCCCGTCACTTTGAGCAAGGCAAGAAACGCTTCTTGAGGTACTTCGACACGTCCCACCTGCTTCATGCGTTTTTTACCTTCTTTCTGTTTTTCCCATAGTTTTCGTTTTCGACTGATGTCGCCGCCGTAGCACTTGGCCGTGACATTCTTTTTGAGCGCGCCCACCGTCTCGCGGGCGATCACCTTATTGCCGATCGCCGCTTGAATGGCGATTTCAAACATCTGCTTGGGAATAAACTCTTTCATTTTTTCGGCAAGTTGACGACCTCGCGAGATCGCCTTGTCTCGATGAGTGATCAGCGAGAGCGCATCGACCGTTTCTCCATTGAGCAAGATATCGAGTTTGATGAGGTCGGAATCCCGATAGCCGATCAACTCGTAATCCAACGAGGCATACCCTTGCGTCTTGGACTTCAACTTGTCATAAAAATCCAGGATCACCTCGTTGAGCGGGAGCTCATACGTCAGCATCACGCGCGTGGGATCGAGATAGTGCAGACCGAGCTGGGTCCCGCGCCGGTCTTGACAGAGTTGAAGGATACTGCCGACATAGCGTTCAGGCGTAATGATGGTCGCTTTGATAAACGGCTCTTCGAAGCGCTCAATTTCCGTTGGGGCGGGCAATTTTGCGGGATTGTCGATGGAGAGCACCTCCCCCTTTGTCGTGTGCACGCGATACACCACGGTCGGGGCGGTGGTAATGAGCGTCAACTCATATTCCCGCTCGAGACGCTCCTGAATAATTTCCATGTGCAGGAGACCAAGAAAGCCGCAGCGGAATCCGAATCCCAGCGCTAAGGACGTCTCGGGCTCATAGACAAATGACGAGTCGTTCAGCCGTAATTTCTGCAACGCATCTCGAAGATCTTCGTACTTGGCCGTGTCGGTTGAATACAGACCGCAGAACACCAGCGGCTTCACCTCTTTATAGCCGGGGAAGGGCGAGTCGGTCTGATGCACGGCATCGGTGAGCGTATCGCCGATTTTTACGTCCGCCACTTCACGCATATTGGCGCAGACATAGCCGACCTCACCGGTATTCAATGCGTCCGTTTTAGTTCGCTTCGGCGTGAACTGTCCCACTTCCGTAATCTCAAACATTTTATTGTTCGACATCACACGAATCTTCATGCCCGGTCTGACCACGCCGTCGACGACGCGGGTCAACACGATGACACCTTGATAATTATCAAACCAGGAATCAAACACCAGCGCCTTTAGCGGCTTATCGGGATGGCCCGACGGCGGAGGCACGCGGCGGATGACCGCTTCCAAGACCTCTCGCACGCCTTTTCCTTCTTTGGCGCTGACCAGTAGAGTATCGGACACGTCCAATCCTAATACTTCATGGATTTGGCTCTTGACGCCTTCGATATCGGCACTCGGCAGATCGATTTTATTGATGACCGGGATCACAACTAGATTGTTCGCCATGGCCAAATAGACATTCGCAATCGTTTGCGCTTCGACGCCCTGTGTCGCATCGACCAGCAACAGTGCCCCTTCGCAGGCCGCAAGACTTCGCGAGACTTCATAGGTAAAGTCAACATGTCCCGGAGTATCGATGAGGTGAAGCGCATACGTCTCCCCATCATCGGCCCTATACCGAATGGCAACCGCATGGGCCTTAATCGTGATCCCTCGTTCACGCTCAAGGTCCATGGCATCTAAAATCTGCTCGCGCGACTCCCTCGCCGTGACGGCTCCTGTCAGGTCGAGAATCCGGTCAGCGAGAGTGGATTTCCCGTGATCGATGTGGGCGATAATAGAGAAATTACGGACGTGACTCTGCAAATCGTGGCTCATGTGAAGAATCGCATCATTATATGGAGTGGGTTGGGCGAAGTCAAAGATTCTCCTGTATTGGAAAGCGGAAGTAATGAAGTAAGTGAGTAATTGAGTAAGTGTTTGAAACGTGACCGGCCATTACTCATTTACTAATTTACTCCAGGTGCCTGTTATAATCGCCGGCTAGTCTAAAAGTTCATGAAGCGATCAAGAGAATCATACACCAAGCAGCTCGCTCGCTGGGATCACATGTATCTTTGGCATCCCTTTACACAAATGAAAGAATGGGAGCAGGAGGAACCGGTCATTATTGAGCGCGGCAAAGGCCCCTACCTGATTGATACCGAAGGCCGACGCTATCTAGATGGTACGTCGTCGATCTGGGTCAATCTGCATGGCCATCGACATCCAAGTCTCGACAAGGCATTACGACAGCAATTAGAGAAGGTCGCGCACAGTACGCTCCTCGGCCTGTCCAATCCGCCGGCAATTAAATTAGCGCGCGAACTCGTTCGCATTGCGCCAAAGGGATTGACCCGCGTGTTTTACTCAGACGATGGCTCGACGGCGGTGGAAGTCGCGCTCAAGATGGCCGTGCAATATTGGCAGCAACAAAAGAAACGGGCGGGACCGAAGCGTATGTTCGTCAATCTCACACTCGCCTATCATGGCGACACGGCCGGTGCCATGAGCGTTGGTAACATCGAGCTTTTCCATGAACGCTTTCACCCGCTGCTTTTTCCGACATTGAAAGTCGATGCACCGTACTGCTACCGCTGCCCCCTCAAGCTCGCGCACCCTTCGTGCCGACTGGCATGTATTGAACCGATAGAACGTGTACTCAAATCACGGCATAGGGATCTTGCAGGATTCATCATTGAACCGCTTGTCCAAGCCGCTGCCGGCATGCTCACCGCTCCGCCCGGTTATCTCGCCCGTATTCGTGACCTCTGCACCAAATACGAAGTCCTACTCATCGCCGATGAAGTGGCGACCGGCTTCGGCCGAACCGGAAAAATGTTTGCCTGCCAGCATGAAAGCGTGACGCCGGATCTCATGGCGATCAGCAAAGGTCTCACCGGCGGCTACATGCCCCTGGCGGCCACATTAGTAACGGAAAAAATCTATCAGGCATTCTTGGGAGAGTATCGAGAGTGGAAAACATTTTTTCACGGCCATAGCTATACAGGAAATCCGCTGGGCTGCGCAGTGGCGCTGGCCAATCTCGAAGTGTTCCGGCAGGAACGAACCCTGAAAAACTTACAACCAAAGATTAAAGCGCTACGGCGATTCCTCAAACCATTAGCGGAACACCCCCACGTCGGCGAGATTCGGCAATGCGGCCTCATGGTCGGCATCGAACTGGTGAAGGATCAAGCGAGACGTGAGGGCTACCCGCTAGAAGAGCGCATTGGGCATCGTGTCGCCCTGGAAGCACGGAGACGTGGCCTCTTGCTTCGTCCTATCGGTAACGTCATCATTCTTATACCGCCGCTGATCACGACGATCCCTGACTTGAAGCTTATGATTCAGATTCTTGAAGGTTCAATCATAAGCATAACAAGAACAATATAAGGGCAAGTTAAGGTAGCTTCTACCTCGGGTCGGCCAAATACTCTTCCCGATAAATCTGAATCGCAGTCATGAGAATCGCGAGGAGGATCGGTCCTAAGAACAGGCCAATCATGCCGTACGCGGCGAGGCCGCCGATGATGCTGAAGAAGAGAAAGAGGACCGGGAGTTGGGCGTCTTTTCCGATGAGTAACGGCCGGAGAAAATTATCGACCATCGTAATGACACCGGCTCCCCAGATCAGCATGGCAATCATTTTCCAAGCCGGACCGACCGCATAGAGATACCCTGCCACCGGGAGCCAGATCAGCGCCGTACCG
>JAICXS010000263.1 GCA_025934615.1 Nitrospiraceae bacterium | reverse complement strand
TGCACAAAGGCGGACCCAATCGAGGCGTGTTTCTCGAATTGACAGAACCGCCATCGCGCGATTTGAAGATTCCCGGCGCAGCCTATACATTCGGAACGTTGGCGCAAGCGCAGGCGGTAGGCGACGTGCAGTCCTTGCAGTCGCATGAATGCCGCGTTGCGCAGCTTTCCCTGGGCAAGCAGCCAGATGTTCACATTAAAAAGCTCTTGGCAAGCAGGCGTGCGCCGACACGGGCTCACCCGAAGCGAAAGCCGTCTCGTAGCCACCGTGCATGACCTTCACCTAGTCGAGAATGTTGAAGAAGTGGCAAGTGACGTGGCCGACCTCTTCATCCGGTCGGCAGAAGAAGCGAAGGGTCGCCCATTTCGAGTAGCCTTGTCGGGTGGCTCCACACCGAGAACACTCTATCGTCGTTTAGTCACCGCCGGCTGTGCCGATCGCGTGAAGTGGCCGCAGGTGGAATTTTATTTCAGCGATGAACGCTGCGTGCCGCCGGATCACCCCGAAAGCAATTTCAAGCTCGCTCATGACGTCCTGTTTGAACCACTCAGCATCAAAGCCGGACAGGTCTTTCGTATCGAAGGTGAAACCGGGCAGCCGGATCTGGCAGCGCGTCGTTATGAAAACACGATACGCCAGCAATTCGGCAGTCTTTCTCCAGCGTGGCCGCGCTTTGACCTGATTCTCCTAGGCTTGGGCGATGACGGCCATACTGCCTCCTTGTTCCCGAACTCCCCGGTTCTCGACGAGAAGGGTCGGGCCGTTGTCTCGTCGGAATCACCGCGCGGTGCGGCGCACCGCATCACCTTCACCGCGCCGCTGATTAATCATGCGCACAGAATTGTCTTTATGGTGACCGGTCTGCAAAAAGCGTTCGCCGTCCATGCTGTCTTGGAAGACAACACAGTCAATGCACGCCAATATCCAGCCAAATTAATCCGGCCAATTAAAGGCCGGCTGATATGGGCACTCGATCGAGCTGCAGCATCGGCACTCACCGCAACGACACAGCTCTAAATTCGATGAGGCATCCATGATTCTCGCAGGCGACATCGGAGGGACGAAGACACGGCTGGCTCTGTTCGATTGGAAGGACGAGCGCGTGGACGCCCAAACCGAGCAAGTCTACATCAGCACCGACTACAAATCATTTGAAGACATCCTCTCGGAATTTCTCAATCCGCCACAACCTGAGCCTGCCGAGGCCGTTGAAGCAGAGGATGAACCACTGCCGGAGGTCCCTCCGAACCAACCTCTGAAGATTGACGCGGCATGTATCGGCGTCGCGGGGCCCGTAATCGAGAACCGCTGCCAGACCACTAATCTACCGTGGTTGGTGGATGGACATGCCTTGGCGAAGCGCTTCGATATTTCTACCGTCCAACTGTTGAACGATTTGGAAGCGACTGCCCATGGCCTCCTTCAGCTGAGACCGGACGAGACCACCGCCTTGAATGCCGGCACGGCGCCGTCGCAGAAACGACCCATCGCCCTTATCGCAGCCGGTACCGGTTTGGGAGAAGCGATCTTGTATTGGGATGGGATGGCGTATCATCCGATGCCATCGGAGGGCGGTCATGCGGATTTCGCACCCAATAGCGACTTGGAGATCGAGCTGCTGCGGCATCTGCGCGCAAGCTATCTCCATGTCAGTTGGGAACGTATCCTATCAGGGCCGGGCCTCCATGCCATCTACGAATTCCTGCGCGATACAAAACGCAATGAACCGACGTGGATGGCCGAGCGGATGCAGGTCGAGGATCCAGCCGCGGTCATCGCTGAGGTCGGACTTAAAAAGCAGGCGGATATCGGCGTGCAAGCGCTCGATCTGTTCGCATCGATCTATGGTGCCGAAGCAGGAAATCTAGCGCTAAAGTCTCTGGCGTTGAGCGGGGTCTATCTCGGCGGCGGTATTGCCCCAAAGTTACTGTCGAAATTGCAAGATGGTGCGTTCATGCGTGGGTTTACCAATAAGGGCCGGTACAAGAAGCTCATGAGTTCGATTCCTGTCCGAGTCATTGTGAATGATCGGGCGGCATTGATTGGCGCGGCGGCGGTCGCAGCGAAGCTAGGAAGCAGAGGGACGTGAAGAGGCGTGGCGGTCAGTGGTGAAAAGAGAATGGTAGGGAGAGCGCGGATAGGTGGAAGATCAAGAAGCGTTGAAGAAGTTGGCGGCGGAAGCGGCGCTTGATTATGTGAAGGACGGCTACGTCGTGGGGCTCGGCACGGGATCGACGGTCCGGCATTTGCTGGCAGCGTTGGAACAGCGGGTGCGGGCGGGGCTGAAGATCACCGGCGTGCCGACTTCAGAAGAAACGGCTGGCCTTGCCGGGAAAGCCGGCATTCCTTTGCTCTCCGATGACGACCTCTGGCCGATCGATGTTGCGATCGATGGGGCGGATCAAGTCGATCCTCAACTCAACCTCATTAAGGGTGGCGGGGGCGCGCTGTTGCGGGAAAAAATCGTAGCGGCGAACGCGCGACGGATGATCATTATGATCGATGAGTCGAAGCGGGTTCCCGTGCTCGGCCATACCTTTCCACTCCCGGTCGAAGTGCTCCCGTTTGGTTGGCAGAATACCGCACGTGCAATTGAGAAGCTTGGCGGGAAAGCGGTTCGCCGCGAGCGAAACCACCACGTCTTTTGCACTGCCTCAGGCCATTACATCCTTGATCTGCATATGGCTCGGATCGACGATCCCGCTGGACTTGAAGCGCGCATCAATCGGATTCCCGGCGTAATCGAATGCGGCCTCTTCGTAGATCGAACCGATGTTCTCATCGTGGGCACGTCACACGGAGTCGAAGTGCAGACGCGACGAGCATGAGAGTCTCGTCTGTTGAAGGCGTGAACGATCATGACACGTCGTCAAGCGCTGACCGTTCTGCTTCGCAGCTTATCGGCTTCGACTCTGTTGGCCCTTCGTCATACAGTTAGCATCCCGCGACTCTTCGCGGCGCAAGTTGCCCCCTACGTCATCCCCAAATATTCTGGAGCGCGCATGAATCACACACCGAATTCCCTACAATCGGCGGATCCCTATCGGCTTCCACAGCATGTAGTTCCGACCCGTTATGACCTGAGGCTTGAGCCGGATTTGACGACGTTCACATTCGCAGGCAAAGAAACCATCGTGTTGACGGTGCGAGAAGCGACTTCGGAGATTGTTTTCAACGCGGTCGATTTACAGATTGCTGAGGGCTCGATCGGGAACGATGCGAAGGTCGTGCATCGCGGCGCGATTGAGCTCGAGCCCTCGACAGAACGCTGCCGCATCCGCTTCGCCACGATGCTTCACCCCGGCACATGGAAACTGGATCTTTCCTTTACCGGCGTTCTCAACGAGAAGCTCAGAGGGTTTTATCGCAGTACATACACGGATGTGAAAGGGAATGCGCGACCGTTGGCGGCTACACAATTTGAAGCCACCGATGCGCGGCGTGCCTTTCCTTGCTGGGACGAGCCGGCATTCAAAGCAATTTTTGCCGCGACACTTGCGATCGATCCGGCACTGACCGCTGTCTCCAATACGCCCATTCTCGCCGAACGTCATGAAGCGGGCAAAAAAGTCGTTCAATTCGCCGACACGATTCGAATGTCTACGTATTTGGTCGCTTTTGTCGTAGGAGAGCTGGAATCGACGGAACCTGTGTTCATCGGCTCAACGCCGCTTCGGATCTGGTCCGTGCCCGGCAAGGCGCGTCTCACCCCATTTGGTCTTGAGATCGGCGCCTTTTCACTGAAGTTCTTTGAACAGTACTACGGGATTCCCTACCCATCCCAAAAGTTAGACTTATTGGCGATCCCCGACTTTGCCTCAGGGGCGATGGAGAATTTAGGGGCTATCACATTTCGGGAAACCGCCTTGCTGGTCGATCCGCAGACTGCCACGCACGCCGAGCAAGAACGGATTGCCGATGTCGTTGCGCATGAGAATGCGCACATGTGGTTCGGCGACCTCGTCACGATGAGCTGGTGGAACGGCCTCTGGCTGAACGAAGCCTTTGCCACGTTCATGGAAATGGCGGCGGTCGATGCGTGGAAACCGGAGTGGCAACGCTGGACGACGTTCGGCGTATCGCGAGCGGTCGCGATGAGTGTCGATGGTCTTCATAGCACACGTCCGATCGAATATCCGGTCATCGCGCCGAAAGATGCCGATGCCATGTTCGATGTGCTGACGTATGAGAAAGGCGCGTCGGTGTTGCGCATGCTCGAACAATACATCGGACCGGACGTGTTTCGCGACGGCGTGCGTGAGTATCTGCGCGTGCACGCATATGACAATGCGGATACCGGGGATTTATGGACTGCGCTCGGCCAT
>JAICXS010000249.1 GCA_025934615.1 Nitrospiraceae bacterium | reverse complement strand
ACCATAACTATCACCACATGTTCCTCAGAGACTATCGCAACGGCGCCGAGTGGTATCATTTCGATCCTTCCAAATGGCTAATCTATAGCTTGTCAAAATTGCGCTTGGCCTACAATCTCCAACGTCACCAAGCTTAGGTTCGATACTGCTCGCTGCAGTTCATCACCTTGTCTCGCTGAAAATAGATAGCGTATGATGGGAGGAGTGATGACCCTTGCTCCGCGAGCGCACATCAGAAGGGCTCGCTCGATGGCCGCACGTGGGGTCAGGTCAGCCACTGCTTCGAGATGAGAGCGTTGTGTTGTTGTGATAAAAAGGGGATGTAATGGCAGAAGGTAATTCTGAAATGGCGCCGGGACAGGCACAAGCACAAGAGAATTTGATTCCCGGTGTGAAACATGTCATCGCCGTCAGCAGCGGCAAGGGCGGCGTTGGAAAATCGACGGTGGCCGTCAATTTGGCCGTGGCCCTTCAGCAGATAGGCGCGCGCGTCGGCTTGATGGATGCCGATGTGTACGGCCCGAATATTCCCATGATGATGGGAGTGACGCAGCCACCCGAGCAGCAAGACGGCAAGATTAAGCCGGCAGAAAGCCATGGGGTCAAATTAATCTCAATGGGGTTTTTTGTGCCGGAAGAAACGGCGGTGGTCTGGCGCGGGCCGATGATCCATACGGCGATCCAACAATTTTTTCGTGATGTCGTCTGGGGAGAATTGGAAGATTTGTTGATCGATCTGCCCCCTGGAACCGGCGATGCCCAATTGACCATTTCGCAATTGATTCCGTTGAGCGGTGCGATTACCGTGACGACACCCCAAGAAGTCTCGCTTCACGATGTCCGCAAAGGCATGATGATGTTCCAGAAGGTGAACGTGCCGTTGTTGGGCATCATCGAGAACATGAGCTATTACGTCTGCGCGCACTGCGGTACGCGTGAAGAGATCTTTTCGCACGGTGGAGGGGAGCGAGCCGCCGAAAAGCTCGGCATTCCATTTCTTGGAAGAATCCCGATCGATTCCGCGATTCGCGCCGGCGGAGATACCGGAAGGCCGATTGTCGTGGGCAATCCCGATTCACCGCAGTCGCAGGCGTTTAGAAGCATTGCAGAGAAGCTGACATCACGCTTCGGAGCGGCAGCGAAAACAGGCGGAGGGGCATCGACGATCGAAAGTCTGCTTAAAAAGATCAAACGGCCGCTCTCAAATGGGTAACAGGATCACTGGCCATGTCATGATCGGGAGGAGCTGATGGCGGATTTTACGCGTGTGGCGGGAGTGGACGATGTAAAGCCCGGTGCCGGCATGGTGGCTGAGGTCAACGGGCAAGCCGTGGCCGTCTTCAATGTAGAGGGGACGTACTATGCGGTCGATAATACGTGCGTCCACCGCGGGGGACCGCTCGGTGAAGGTGAGTTGGAAGGCGACGTGGTGACATGCCCGTGGCATTCCTGGCAATTCAATGTGAAAACGGGTGTCTCGGTCAATAATCCATCGGCCTGCGTCAAGACGTACCAAGTGAAAGTGGAAGGATCGGACATTAAGGTTCTGCTTTGACCGTCTTTCCAATTATTCCTTCCTATAGTGTTTGTATTCCAGAACTGCAATAAGCCATGACGGCTTGCTTGAAGCGATGACGCTCGGCTTGTAAGCCGAAATCTACGTATATGATCCTCTCGTCTTGTGTCCCATTCTGCCATCCGGCATAATGACCGTGTGAGACAAGACGATCTTCTCGTCCTCTACCGCCAGATGCTCCTCATCCGCCGGTTTGAAGAAAAATCGGCCGAGATGTATGCGCTAGCCAAGATTGCCGGCTTCCTCCACCTGTATATCGGCGAAGAAGCGGTCGCGGTTGGCGCCATTGCCGCGATTCGACCGGACGATTATGTGATCAGCGCGTACCGGGATCACGGTCATTGTCTCGCGAAGGGGTCAGATCCAAAAAAAGTCATGGCCGAGTTGTTTGGAAAAGTGGGAGGGTTGTGCAAGGGCAAGGGCGGGTCCATGCATTTGGTCGATGCCGAGAGGCGTTTCATGGGCGGGTACGCTATTGTCGGAGGGCACCTGCCTTTGGCCACGGGCTTAGCCTTTGCTTCCCAATATCAAAAGGGCGATCAGGTCGTGCTGTGCTTCTTTGGAGAGGGAGCCGTGCCGAGCGGCCAAGCCCATGAGGCATTTAATCTCGCCGCGCTTTGGAAATTACCAGTCATCTTCATCTGCGAGAATAATCGCTACGGCATGGGTACGCCGGTGCAGCGCGCCGTGGCGTTGTATGCCAATCTCACGGACAAAGCGCGCTCGCACGGCCTCGATGCGACGCAGGTGGATGGGATGGATGTTCTTGCCGTGAGGGAGGTCATGCACAAGATCGTGGACCAGGTACGGCAAGGCCAGGCCCCCCATTTTATCGAAGCGGTGACGTACCGTTTTATGGGCCACTCGATGGCCGATCCGGCGCACGGGCATTATCGAAGCAAAGAGGAAGTCGCGCAGGAGCGCCAGCGCGATCCGCTACGGGTATTGAAGCAGACGATGTTGGAGAAGCAGACGGCCGATGAGGATGACTTCAAACGAGTGGAACACGAGGTGTCTGACGAGGTCGCGGCTGCGGTGAAATTCGCCGATGAAAGTCCATTCCCACCGAAAGATGAACTCTATGCCGATGTTTATAGTCCATCGTCATCGGTGACGACGTGATGATGTCTTATCGCGACGCCTTGAATCAAGCCATGCGTGAAGAAATGCGCCGGGACGACAAGGTGTTTTTGATTGGAGAAGAGGTCGGCTACTATCAAGGGGCCTTTAAAGTCAGTAAAGGGTTTGTCGAAGAGTTCGGCCCAAAACGGGTGTTAGATACCCCGATCACGGAGGCCGGCTTTACCGGTCTTGCGATCGGTGCCGCGATGGCCGGCCTGCATCCGATCGTTGAATTGATGACGTTTAATTTCGGCATCCTCGCGATGGATCAAATCGTCAACAATGCAGCCAAGATCCGGTACATGTCCGGCGGACAATTGTCGGTTCCCATGGTGATTCGCGGGCCGGGCAGCGCGGCCCACCAACTTGGCGCGCAACACTCTCAAAGTCTAGAAGCGTGGTTCGCCCATGTGCCCGGTCTAAAAGTTATTGCCCCCGCCACACCGCATGATGCGAAGGGGCTGTTGAAAAGTGCGATTCGCGATCCCAATCCGGTAATTTTCATCGAAGCGCAATTGCTGTACGGGACGAAGGGCGACGTCTCGGACGGCGACTATACCATTCCAATCGGTCGTGCAGAGGTGAAGCGCAAAGGGCGTGACGTGTCGGTCGTGGCCTATTCAAAGATGTTATTATTGGCCCTGGAAGCCGCGGAGGAGTTAACCGGCCAAGGGATCGATATGGAAGTGGTCGATCCGAGGACTTTGAAGCCTCTCGATGTCGAGACCATCGTTGAATCGGTCAAAAAAACAGGGCGATTAGTCGTGGTCGAAGAAGGGTGGTCATTTGCCAGCATGGGCGCTCAAATTGCCGAGAGCGTCTACAGTCTCGCGTTCGATTATCTCGATGCGCCGATTGTCCGTGTCGCCGGCGAAGAAGTACCGATTCCTTATACCCGTCCGCTGGAAGATCTGGCGATTCCTGATCGTCATCGTATCGTGAATGCCGTGAAAAAGGCTGTCTCCGGAGCAGAGAAGCTTTAGAAAGGAGAGCCATGGCAACTGCAGTACCCCCATCCGTCACGCCGCGTCATATTGAAGTCACTGAGACATTCGTACGCTTATATGTTTTTCTTGCCAACTATTTGGATCGGTGCCTCAATGAGGCCGCGCGCCAAACGTATCCGGAAGCCGAGCTTCAGAAGCATCTTGCCGAGACGGTTGCCAAACTCGCGGACATTCTCTCCATTAACCGCGTCGTCAAGACAAAGGTTCAGGAGGAGTGCGATCGGATCATGGCGCTGGGCTCCGCGTGCTTGCAAGCAGGCGGAAAGGGCACCTTGGCGGACGATATTAAAACCGCACGGGCGGTGTTGCAGAATAAGACGATAGCGTTGAGCGATCTACTCGCGGTCTTCCGCTCCATATAGCAGGATGCTGAAAGTGGCCATCAACTGCGTTCTCGCCTTGCCAACATGCTCGACGTACTCCAGAGGGTACGCTTCCGCTGGGGTCTTCGGCTGCGGCCTGTTGGATGACCATTTTGAGCTCCTTTGTAAGGCGTATTTCCAACCAGGCTAAGACATGGGAAAGGTGATCGTGGAAAAGCATCAAGTGGCCGGGCTTGATGAAAAAGAGCGTGGGTTTAATCGGCAAATCGATGTGGAACGGGTCGAGGGGGGTTATCGCGCGGTCTTACGTTATGAGCAGACGCTGATAGAAACGAAGGCATGCGAGACGTCCGTACACACGGTCGATGAATTGGTACGCATGCTCCGTGGACGCGGGTATACCCAATTGCGAAGCCGATTGAATT
>JAICXS010000013.1 GCA_025934615.1 Nitrospiraceae bacterium | reverse complement strand
GTCGCCGCCATTTTCCCCTTCAGTGGTCCTCGGACTCCGTGATTCTTCCTGACCCCATTTCCAACGTAAGGACCTGTCTTTTTAGGGCATTGGTCAAATCCTGGATCAGAAGTCCCACATGATGAATGGACGCCTCCACATCAGGGCGTCCGACAATTCTGTCCTTGTCCTTCATAGCCCAGGATGAACCGTTTTGTTCAAGCCACTGCTCCAGCATCTTCCGTGGAAAGAGACATTCGATAGCAGCAACAAATCGTTGATGCGCATCGACCAGTGTAAACAGAACCCGCTTTTCGAGCAGTGCAAAGAGGTTCGCGCACAGCAGCCCCACAATCGAGGTTAAAAACTTTCCCGCCAATCCGTTGATTAAACCTTGAAGTCCTTGAATGCCCTGGGCATCGGCATGTAAATGACTGAGCCCCATGAGAAGCGCTACGAAGGTGAGCAACAAACTTACTCCCGTAACAAACGACGGTACATGGCTGTACCACGCTTGATGGACACGGCGGGCAAAGAGCCGCTCGAACGTAAAGCACTCTTCGGCTTGTCGTGTGCTAAAAATCCGTGGTTCTTGAAACCAAGCCACCTCCTCAAGGACTAATGTTTTACGGTATTGCGTCCATGCTTCGGAGACAGCAGGATCGAGGCTCATAAGACGATCCAACATGCCGACATCATCCAGATCTCGTATATTGGTTTGCTCAAGTGGGCTGGATCTGAGCGCGTAATGACGCGGAACTAAGTGGTCTCGCTGCGTCATGCGCCGTTCTTCTCGCAGGTCGGCCAGCGGGGCGCCGATATCGAGGCATACGGCCCGAGCGGCCTGAACATCTGCGTACAATCGGACCGCTTGCCACGCCGTGAAAACAATCAGCGCGCCGGCGCCGATCCAACTCAACAGCGGACTATACAATCCTCCCCAGAGAGCGACATCACGGCTCAACCATTCCGCAATCGTTTCGATCAACACACGCCTTTTAGAGAGAGATGATTAAACCTATGGTATGCCGGTGTGAGCCTTGTCTCAAGTTTTATGCCGCGGAGAGATGAGAGAGATTTCGCGGTAGTCCGTCGCCCCACACAGGACAATCGGCAAAGATCGCCCCATCAATGGGTAACGCTTGCCTAGGCAATAGCGGTCACTTCCCGAGGTCAGGATAGTGGAATATGTTCACGCCGAGAAGGGTGAGAACGGCACTGAGGCAGAAGAAGGCAGGGATCAATCTTGGATCGATCCCTGCGATAGTTTACTATCGGTTTTTCTTATCATCTCCTTCGTACTGAGGGGCACGATCTGATAAAGGATCGGCACGCGGCCCACTCGGACCACTACCAGCCGCTTGATCCTCACCTTGTCCGCCGCCGGATGCAGGCTGCTTCGTCACGCCAAGTCCCTGTTGGTTAACGATCGGCTTGCCCATATTTTTTTGCATGTCCTTCATCAGCTTCTTGATATCGGGAGATAAATCTTTGGACTCCTGAAGAGCCTTTTCGCCGGGAATCTGATCCCGGGTAAGATTCAAAGTGACCTCACCGGTGTTTTTATTGACTTTGAAACTATTCCATAGTATCGGCCAGGTTTCATGGGTATCGGCTAAATTGACGACGCCGTACTCAATTTTCCCCGTCTTGGTGTCCATAATAAGCTTGTCGAGTGTGCCGATGAGCTTGCCGTCCTTCCCTTTGACTTCATCGCCGACAAGGCTATTGTCTGTCACTTCCTTTTTCTGGCCCCTCGCAAGTGGCAACACGGCATACTCACTTGGCGTCGCGTCTTTCGTGCTGGTCATATCCATTGAGCCCGGCGTATGCTGCCCCGTTTGAGCAAACACGGGGATGGCACAGAGCATACTGGCTGCCACCGACAACTGCATGGCCTTTCTAATCATAAGAGCCTCCTTATTATGATGATCCCTGGCACCCACGATGCTACAGGGTCTTTACTTTAGTGTTCATGCTACAAGGAAAGGCCATTCACGACTATCGGCGGAACGTTCTGTGGGATGTCAGAAAGAAAAAAAGACTTCAATTGAGGGAGGGCGCCATTCGAGGAGGAGATAGCAAACTTTATCAACTTTATTGCAGTGGACTATTGAAACAAACCCCGGTCAACTATGTAATCCGCACGACATTTTTCATAGACGAGCGCATAGGGATAGCGCCATCAAACGACCAAGCGTGATAGGATACGCTCATCCAAGAGGAACGTCTTCCGACTTCTGCTACTCCACTGGCTGAAGAGCGGACAGCAACCATTTGCCATTCTGATGACGCATGAACGTCCAGGTCTCGGTTGTGTCGCGCGGGGCATGTTCGTCGCCCTCGACGACATAGCCCGGCTCTCCCCGCCGTTTCGCCAATGACACCGTGTAGTCGCGAGCCGTCCACCGCAGCAACACCGTTGCGTAGTGCGTCGTCGCCTCTTCCGTCCAGGTCTCACGCACCTCAGCACTCACGATATGGAGATCTTCCACATGATTCTCCACATCCTGACTCGCGTTTTCGCTTAGTCCTGTGCTGAAATAGAACAACATTTCCGGCGTTGCAAGGCGCCGCAACCCGGCAAGATCCCCCTTGCCCCACGCCGTTTGCACCGCCACTAACATTTGTCTAAAAGCCGCTTCATCATTTGGAGTGACTATGGTCTCAGTCATCGTGCCCGGAATTCCGCCCGGTGAAATTCGTTCCACGGGAGCATCCCGCAACGCGCTTCGCGCGAGGCCAGAAAAATCCGGCTCAGGCGTCCGGCGTGTTTTCATAAAATAATAGACCACGCCGGCGCCGAGCAGCATGATCAAAATAAGCAGACCGGGAGAACCAACTCCACTTGGGGGGCTCTCCGCGCCATCACGCGCGTCTTCGCTGACACGTGCGGAACTGTCCGTGACTCCAAAAAGCATATGTCCGATCCAAGACCCTGCTATACCTCCGGCAATACCAGCCATTAATGGATGCCGCTGCAGAAAAGAGGGTTGCATGGCCTGTGGAGAGGACGGAGCGGACGATGGGGCCGGCGTTGCCGATGAATGAGCCGGCGCCGATTGGGAAGGAACAGCTGAAGAATTTGGTGTCATGGACCGCTCAATCGGTCGAGCGCCGTTCTGATCATAGGTTCGTGATCCGCGGCTGCCCATGCTGCCGGAAGCGCCGCTACCCCGTGAACCGTTCGTGTACCCTCCTCCACCGCCCCTGGCTTTTGCAAAAGAGACAACCGGAGTGCCGATAAGAGAGCACACGATGACGGCGGCAAGGAGCGTTGTTGTTTTCAAGATCAGGTCCTTTCGTAGAGAGGCAACAGGCACCATCTTAACAGCAATCGGACAAGGAAAGGAAAGTTCCTTGGCGCATTAGTGCAATGATCGCAAGCACAGGGAAATGCCGATACGGCGCTCTCAATGTACGGTGTCATTACCGGGGCGTTCCAAGTGTTGTTCAATCCGTCGACTGATCTCCAGAATCTTCCTCGTAATGCCTTCTCCTTCTCCGAGATAAGACGATACGGTAAGAGGTTCTAGATTTCGTCCGGGCTTCGATTCGTTCGTTCTGTTAATCGCACGGTCAATGAGTGATAGCAGCACATCCGGCTGAACCGGTTTATGAATAAATGCATACGCTCCCAGATGCAATGCCTTGGCTTCCACATCCTGATCGCCATACCCGGTCACCAAGACAACCGACGTACTCGGACGAAGCCGCTTGCATTCCCGTACCAACCGCAGACCATCCAATCCCGGCATTCGGACATCACTCAGGACAGCATCATAGTCGGTGATGCCGATCAATAGCAGCCCAGCTTCGGCGCAGAGCGCAGTATCGACGGCAATATCGATGCGGACGGTCATAATCAATGCCGTCATGGCATTGAGGAACGTCCGATCATCGTCTATAAGAAGAATTTTCGGCACACGAAATTCGTAACATGTCGTTTCACCGGCAAGCAAGCATGGACTGCCGAAAGCAATGGAACTGGATGGATGATGAATGGTACATACATAACTGACATGAAGCGCCAAGTCATGTAGGACAAGCACCTGGAATACAATGGGGAGCCGGCGCATAGGCATTTTTGAAGGCGAGCGGGTTCCGATGTCTAGCCCTCGTCTAGCTCACACTCTTCATGTGATCCCATAGTTCAATAACCGTTCAGAGGCTCTATTAAGCGACCCGCACATCTGAGGGAATGTGTTGCGTAAAGCGAAATCACACGAGACTGCCGAAAACCGCTTGTTGTTTGCGCTTTCAAGGTCGAGCCGGGAGGCGCTGATCTCCAATATGCAGCGAGTCTCCCTCTCGGTGGGAGATATTTTGTATCATCCAGGTGATACGATCGCCTTCGTCTATTTCCCGGTGACCTGTGTGATCTCCATGATGACCGAGATGAAGAATGGGACAACGATTGAAATTGCGACCGTCGGCAATGAAGGAATTCTCGGCATCGCGGCCTATTTAGGGATCGACGTGGCGGTCTCAAAAGCGATCGTCCAGGTTGACGGTGAAGCGTTGCGGATGAAGGCCGAAGAGCTGAAGCAGGAAGCAAGGAGAGAGGAGCGCCTCGATACCTTATTGCGCCGTTACACACATGCGCTTCTGACACAAATCGCTCGATCAGGAGGCTGCAATAGCCTGCATTCGGTAGAGGAGCGGTACGTCCGGTGGCTCTTGATGATGCATGATAGAACCAACGTAGACGTATTCGCCTTCACTCAGGAGTTCCTGTCGGAAATGTTGGGAGTCAGCCGTCCCCGAGTCAACATTGTGGCCGGGACACTCGAAAAGGCGGGTCTTGTGAAGCATGCGCGCAAACGGATTACCGTCTTAAACTGGGAAAAGTTGGAGGCTTCTTCCTGCGATTGCTATCGGGTTATCAAAGAAGAGTTCGACCGGTTGAAGATCTATTAAGTGCGCCTTGCAGATGCATCGATGCTGGCAATGGGCACTTGATCTTTTGTCAGTGATACCCCTCGTTGTAACCTCAGCAATATACCGACTCGCGGCTGCCTGTTGTGCCGATAGTGCATCAAGGTGAAGTCGTGTACTCTCAACTACGAGGCCAAGATGCCACTAAAAAGAGGCGTAGCCGGACAAGGGGAAACCCAAACCCGGTAACGATGCAGCTTCTTAGGCGTGCACCTTGACCTCTTTTTTTTCCCCCCTTCGAATGATTGCCCTCTACAGTGTCTCGGGCCTGAGTATCATGTCACGCTGACAAACCATAGACGTATTTAGACCGATCAAGGAGAGCATAATTGCGAGTGCCTTTGGTATCTCCCGCGCTTTGAGATCGGCACCAACGTTAGCTCAGTTTAAATGCAAGTAAGGATTATGTGGGACAAAACATTTCCTTACCTTCGGATTATATCGCTGGATGCATTACGGTATACATGCAGATGACATGACGTTTTAATAAGTGCCGCTTCTTGGCTGGGACGTATGATGAGATGGCGGAACGTGTCGTGGCATCTTTAGACGGCTTCTCAGTGAGGACTCGTCCCGGTGTTGTTTGCGGATCGTCGCCGGTCAGACCATTTCATTGAGTGGGATGAGGGTAAGGCACTGTGTTCTCGCCTATCCGTAGAGAGGCAGAACACGGACCCCGGAAGAGTCCACACAGAAGATGGGAGGAGAAACCCCATGCGACCTCTCACACATGACGAACGAAAAGCAGTTGAGGCGGCTTTTGGTGGCAGACCCTTCAACTTGCACTGGTCGGCTGCGGCCAAGGTTCTCTACAACGCCATTATCCAGGCAACGTCGGCGTACCGGGCTGATTGTGAGCGAGAACCAGTCGGAAGATGTTAACGATACTGCCGCGTCGCTCTCATAGGAAGTATGGAAAGGCGGTTGACGATCGGCGACAGCCTGGTACTGTTATCGTCCTTTCCAATCCTAGAATCTCCAAAAAGTTGGCTCGTCCCTTCCTTCTGGCGTAGGCAGCATTCTTTACTTTCGATCCAATTCAATGGTTCGGTATGGGACACTCAAGGCTGATCCCCTGTAGATGCGCTTTGAGATTGAAACAGACCGCTTGTCGAAGTGGAAGGGCGGCCGCAGTCGTATCGGCGCACGTGTTTCGAACCCATTTAGAATGCATGTAACCGGTTATATTGATTTTGCTATGGGGGCCAATAACCGCTAAGAACCCGACAGACATACTGTCTACTTCAGCTTGAAGCCGCGTAGACTGCATGAGGAGGTTTCCATGAGATTGCTGCATCGTCTGGTTTCCATGTCGCTTCTCTGTCTCGTCCTTTCAATGGGTCTCAGTACGCTTGCATGTTCGAACGTTCCGATCGACTCGTGGAAGACGAACATGGAGGACTACGGTCGGAATTACTGCGACTCAGGCGATAACTATTATGATGGCGCTCGTGTGTACTATCAAATCGCCGACTACACGGGTCATGAGGAATGGACCAGGTGTGCCGAGAATGCCGTGAAAGCATATCGCGACGGATACCTCAAGCCAAACCGGTTCGCGGCGGCGGGATGGATGATTTTCCCCTCTGGGCTCTTGATGCATTATCAACGGACCGGCGATCCGAGTTCGAAGGAGGCTCTCGTCGGGATGGCGACGAATGCGGCCTTTGCACGACACGAGGCAGACCCCTACCTCGTCCGCATCGACGGCAGTCGCGAGGTTGCCTATAACATCGAATCGAAGTTGCTCGCCGAGGCGGTCGGCTACAACGACCGGGGCGAAGTGCAACGGTTAGTTGGGCTCGCCATGGGCCACTACGATCAATGGTTCATCAGCCACACCGCAGAATATGTGCGTCCCTTTATGGCAGCGCTCACTGCGGAGGCGTTGATCCTGTGGTACGAGAAGACTCAGGATCCCAAGGTGCTGCCGCTTTTGAAAACGGGAGCGGACTGGATGTGGGACCATATGTGGGTGTCGGGCATCGACGCGTTCAAATATACGGACAGAAAGATGCCCCATGGCGGGGAAGATCCGACACCCGACCTCAATCTCTTGGTCGTGCCGCTCTATGGCTGGTTGTACAAGATGACCGGCGATGACAAGTACCGCGAACAGGGAGACAAGATTTTTGCATCAGGAGTCCTCGGCGGGTATTTGAACGACCCCAAGCATTTTAACCAAAATTACCGCTGGAGCTTCGACTATGTTAAGTGGCATGGTCTACAGCGAAAGCCGTAACTTCCCTCGGTACGTGACGTCCTCATGACGGTACTCCCGCCGTTCATCAACGCTCAGTAGTCGTCCGCCCTCATCTCGGCTCACGGAAATCCCGAAAAGGACTTGAGCCGAGGCCTGTAGGACGGCCTCCGGCCTTGCCGCTTCGACCGGCTTCCAAGCCGGCCAGCGATTTCTGTGCGATCTCTATACCTCATCGAAATTTGTCCCTACGGTACAAATTTGATCCCTCAAACAATACTAGTCCATGGTATTTAAGGTATTTCACGTGGCATACCGAATGCTCATCCATCAGGCGGCCTGACCGCGTCGAAACATGTTGTCCAGTGAAAGGGGCACACTATGCAACACACGGCATCGGCTTCTACCTATTTCTTCACGACTGCTACGGTCGTCAGCGGATGTCTGTTTCTCCTCACCTCGGCTCCCACGTATGCTGACAACACGCCTATCCCGCTCTTAAGTACCTGGGAATCGAATATGACGACGTTTGGTCGCCAGATTTGCAATAAGCTCATCCCTGGGGCTGAAGATTTGCCGGCCCAGGGCGGCGATGTCTATTATGACGGCGAGCGTGTGTACTACCAGATCGCTGCCTATACCGGTGACCCAACATGGAAATACTGTGCGGGGCTTGCGGAGGTTATTTATCGTGATGGCTATGTCTTCCCCAACAATGGGCGAGCCGCGGGTTATGACAACTTTACTCAAGGCCTGTTGCTCGATTATCAACAAACTCGGGATACGGTCTCGCAGAATGCTCTTGTCCTGTTGTCACAAAATGCTTCGTTCGCCAGTGACGGGACGCCGTTGGAATGGTCGGCGGATGCTTCGGTCAGCCGCGAAGTCGCGTATGCCATCATGGCCTATTTAAATGCCGAAGCAGTCGGCCAGCCTCGACGAGCCAGGCTTTCGGACATGATCGATCAAGCATTGGGGCATATCGATCAATGGTTCATTTCCAAAACCGCCCCTTACGTCCGCCCCTTCATGGTCGGCATCACCATGCAGGCATTGATACAAGCCTACGATGCGACGCACGATAGCCGGATTCCCAATGCGGTGAAGACGGCGCTGGACGGTCTTTGGCCCAGCATGTGGCTTCCTGATTGTCAATGTTTTAAGTATACGAATGTAGATACGAGCAGCGGAGACATGTCACCGGCACCCGACCTCAACCTTATCGTCGCACCGGCGTATGGGTGGATGTACTATATGACCGGCGATACGCAGTACCGCGATAGGGGCGATCAAATCTTTGCAGGCGGTGTGGCGAACGCGCAAACCTGGCTATACCTAGGAAAGCAATTCGATCAGAACTACTGGTGGAGTCCCGCGTATGTCGCTTGGCGAAAAGCGGCGCAGCCGGGAGTACCCGCCGCCGGACCTCTCCCGACGACAACAAGCACGGGGTCCGTTCCATCAGGGAATACGGTGAATACAACGCCTACGGCTCCATCTCCGTCTCCATCGACGCCCTCACAGGTGTTGACGACGACTACGGCCCCGACTACCCCGTCGTCGGCTCAACCGGCTGAACAAACCACAGGCAGCAGATTTTTAGGCAAGCTAAAACAACTAATGGACCACGTTAGGTAATAAGCACGCCTGCCAAGACGAACACCGGCGCCGCGGATCTTCGGATCCGCAGCCGGTGTTTTCCTGTTTTCAATCCTGGATTAAAGAGCGCTCATCTCAATATTCCGGAAGTGAAGGGATGGAGATGCGCGGGATCGCTGCTCGCTCGGTTGCCAGTACCCGCCTTCTTAAGCAGTTACTGTAGATTACACTTACGCCCCGCGTCTGGCTTACACCTACGTTCAATCAGGATCAACTCGGATAAAGAAGCTCGCCCTGCCTGCGTATCATCAAGTTTCCACGGGGAGTGCTGAATGCACCTCTTGACTCCAATTGCGGTAGGTTCTGACAATTCGTGTCCAAACCTGCTGTTTTACAAAAAAGTTTCGAATTACGGAGGCTCCGATATGGGTGTATTCGGGGGCAAGCTGGGCAAGTGGATTCTGTCAAAATTCCTTATTGCCGCCCATAGTGTAAATCCTGAACTTTCGGTCTATTCGACTTCATTTGATGAAATACAGAAGTATTTTAAGCTGAGTAATATGGATGGCTTGACTGTAATGGATTTCGGATGTGGATATGGTGGAACGGCAGTGGAGATTGCCAAGCTCGGTCCACGGCAGGTTCTTGGATTAGACATTCGGGATTCGGTCTTACACGCTGCGCGGGCACGTGCGGAAAATGAAAAGCTATCGAATGTGAGGTTTCTGAATGCTTTAAGCGATGACGTGAAAACACTGTATGGCAAGATCGATATTATTGTCTCAATCGACGCCTTCGAACACTATGGTGATCCTGCTCAAGTCCTTGATGAGATGGATAAGTATCTCGCTCGGGATGGCGAAGTGTATATCTCGTTCGGGCCGCCATGGTGGCATCCGTACGGAGCACATCTGCAGTTTATGACCCGACTTCCTTGGCCGCATGTCATGTTCACGGAGCGAGTGCTCATGGCGGCTCGCTCTCTCTACAAGGCCGATGGAGCCATGACATTTGAACAGGTAGGAGGAGGACTGAACCGAATGTCGGTTAGGAAGTTTGAACGGCTGATTCACAATTCTGTCTTTCGGATAATGACACTCCAACTCATTCCCATTCGTCGAACGCAATTTCTACACACATACTGCCCTGCCGGCCGAGAGCTCTTTACGTCCGTAATCAAAGCCTCTTTGCAGAGAAAGTAAGCTGTGAGTTCTTGCTGAGACCCCTATAATTCCCCATAACTATGCGCCACCATTATTGCCTTGCAGACATACAGCGTTTGCCGCAGCGTTCGCGAGAATTCTTTGTGGTTGCGGACATTTGCTGGTGGCTGCACCGATGATTGCGGTCCAGATCGCGAGAACCGGTCTCTATTATGAGGCGATTGCGAAGAGTGATGGGGCAATGATAAGAAGGGGGAGCAACTCTATTGAGGAAAGGGCATTCGCTGCGCAGGCGGAGGTAGAAGAAAGCTCCGGCAGTCCCCCGGATTGCCATGCCGACACCGACCCACCCAAACGTGCTGGGCAACGGACTTGAGCAACCAATCCATTGTCGAAAGAAGTGCGGTCGGGGAAGCAACGTGAGCTGTGGGGAACACATGGGAGAAGAAAGTTACGATGCCGGGGAGGCCGTTAAAAGAAACCGATATCAGGCCCACGCATCGAACGAGATCCGAGTCCTTGCATTGATCGCGGCTAATGAGGTTACAGGACCGCTTCGCGGCCTCTTTCAATTGATCGAGCATGCGAAAGACGTGCGGTTCCTCTTGGGTATGTTCCTGGTTAAGGGCCACCAGCCGACGCGTGCCGTGGCGGAAGCCCTGCGCCGTGGATTCAATGTTGAGCTGTTGACACAAGCCGGACGGTATGACGTTGGTTTGCTGATTCGGACGGCGAAAATCATACGAACGCATCGCCCCACGGTCATCCAATCTCATGGATACAAGTCGGCGCTGCTCGCATGGATCTGCGGACGGCTGTGTGGAGTTCCTTGGGTCGCCTTTTCACATGGATACACGAGCGAGAATCGCCGTATCGGTCTCTACAATCGGTTGGATGCCTGGGTACTGCGGCATGCGGATGCGGTCGTCGCCATGTCCCGAGCAATGGCGGATCAGTTGGCGGACAGCGGCGTTCCCGTCAACCGCATTCACGTCATTCACAATGCCATCGATCCGGCAGAACACTGTGTCGACGGTAGCGGCGAGCGGTGGCGCCGGCGATGGGGCATTTCCACGGAAGACGTTGTGCTCGGCGTCGTGGGACGATTAAGCCCTGAGAAAGGGCAGCAGATTTTCCTTGAGGCCTTCCAAGGGGTCGTCGCACAAGAGCCGAATCTGAGAGCTGTCTTTGTCGGTGACGGATCTGAGAAGGAACGGTTGGTGCACCAAGTGAGTCGTCTGGGCCTTGCCAACCATGTCCTGTTCACCGGGCATGATCCTCGCCTTGAAGACCTGTACTCAGCCCTTGATCTCGTGGTAATTCCCTCGCTCAGCGAGGGTTTGCCGAATGTGCTCTTGGAAGCCATGCTTTACGGGAAACCTATCGTTGCAACTGAAGTCGGTGCAATTCCTGAAATCCTGAAGCCTGCGGCAACGGGGTGGTTGGTGCCCCCAGGGGATGCCCGCGCCCTGCAAGCCGCGATGCTCGACGCCCTCCAAGATAGTGAGCGGCGGGCTGCTAGTGGATTGGCCGGCTGGGAATATGTGCGCCGGCATTGCGGTCCACTGCACCGGATGGAGGCAGTTCGTCAGCTTTACCACCAGCTCATGGAAACGAGCCGAGGACGCATATGCCAAGATCATGCTGGAGACACCAGCCAATACAGGTGACCGCGCGTGTCAGTCAGATACGCTGCACCGCAGGGCCTGTGAGCGATCAGATCTGCGACAAACCCCTACATCGCCTTGAGGTTTCTTCCGATAGTTGGCTCCGGGATTATTTGTAAAGATTACACCCGTTACGTTTCTCCAAG
>JAICXS010000054.1 GCA_025934615.1 Nitrospiraceae bacterium | reverse complement strand
ATCGGTCCTGAAGGAGAACAGCTCGGTATTCTTCCCACGCCGGATGCATTCCGGAAGGCGCAAGAGCTCGGGTATGATCTCGTCGAAGTCGCGCCGACGTCGCAGCCACCGGTGTGCCGGATTATGGATTATGGCAAATACAAGTTCGACCTCAGCAAAAAGGAACATCAGAGTCGGCGGCACCAAAAGTCCACGCAGGTCAAAGAGATCAAGCTGAGGCCGCGAACCGACAAACATGATTTGGAGATCAAGGTCAGGCAGATAAAGGAATTTCTCGCCGAAGGCAATAAGACCAAAGTTACTGTGACGTTCCGCGGCCGCGAAATGGCCAATCAGGAATTAGGACGTGCGGTCATGACGTCGGTCATGACCCAGGTCGCCGAAGCCGGGACGATCGAGTATCAGCCGCGCATGGAAGGCCGCAGCTTGATTATGATCGTTGCCCCGAAAAACTGAGCGTAGGGAAAAAAGGAGCACTATGCCGAAATTGAAAACTCATAAAGGCGCAAGCAAACGATTCAAACGCACGGGAAGCGGAAAGCTGATGAGGAAGAAAGCCGGACGGCGCCATATCTTAACCAGCAAGGCACGCGACCGCAAGCGGCGCTTGAAAGGTTCGGCCACGGTCGATGCCGGCTCCACTTATGCCATCGGCCGGATGTTGCCGTATAGCAAATAACGCTAGGCATGGGGTACGAGGCAATGGGCGAGAAGCAGGATTTCATGTTCCAGCCCATCCCCCCTAGCCAGCTCGTCTCGTGCCCTATTGGAAAAACTGTGAATTAACGACGAAGGAATAACGGTGAAAGGAAGGTTGCCATGCCACGCGTAAAAGGCGGTCCCAAGACCAGACAACGACGAAAGAAGCGGTTGAAGCTCGCGAAAGGTCAGTATGGAGCCAAGAGCCGGCTGTTTCGGACCGCGACCGAATCGGTCGACAAAGGCCAGCAGTATGCTTATGTCGAACGAAAAAAGCGGAAGCGGAGTTTCCGAAATCTGTGGGTGGCGCGCATCAATGCCGCCGTTCGGGCTCACGGATTGACCTATAGCCGCTTTATCAATGCCTTGAAAAAGTCGAATATCGGCCTCGATCGAAAAGTGCTGTCCGATATGGCGATCAAGGATCCGTCGGGTTTTCAAAAGTTAGCGGAGATGGCGAAAGCGTTTGTGCCCGCCGTAGGCTAAGTGTCTTCGGTCCTGTCATTCGGCGGTTCGATCGAATGACAGGATGCCCCGCTCATGTACCTTCGATGAGACGGTCGATCGTGAGCTCGAACACCACGGTCGGCATCGTCACTTGCCACTGTTCCAGCACCTCGGGATGAACTTCGCCAATCACTCCGATAGGCTGGCCATTCAAAACAATCTCTCCGGCACGTCCGTCCAAAAATGATGGATGGTTGACTGGTTCCAGCGTGTACGGCGCGCCCAAGTAATACAGTAACAGATCCAACGTCGAGTGGATTTCCGAGAAATTGGCCGCGGCATGGGCAATCACTGCGCTAAGAGAAAGGACCGTGCGGGAGCCGAGATCATGCGTAGTGTCCGGGATTGCCACTTCGCCCACCTCGAAGAGACGATGAGGATAGAAGCTGCGGGTCGAAACGGATTCCACGCGCAACAGAGATGGAACGATGGACTGCCTGAGCGTGCTATAGGTCTGGGCCATCGCATTGTCGACTTCGACCACGTTGCCCCATGGGGTGCCCGACACGCGCATACGATCGACTAATTCAAGCCGCGATGACAGGAGATTCGTCATCATTTCCTGAAAGCCACATCCCACCATCAGATGTCGGATTCGATCAGACACCTGTTCTAGCCGCGACAACCCGCCGACCGTAAACTCCGCTGGCATAATCGGCACAAAGGAACCGTAGCCCCGACTGATGGCCACATCTTCGGCCACGTCCACCGGATGCATCACATCGTTGCGATAGGGAGGAAGTGTGACGGAAATCTTATCCCGTGAGACGGCCGCCTCATAGCCATAAGAGACGAGGGCCGCATGAATCTCCTCAGCATCCAAGCTTTGTCCCAAGGCCGATTCGATGGATCTCATGGGAAGAGCGCGAGGCGTACCGAAGTTGTACGGCGCACGAACCGTCTTGCCGAACTCGGTCTCGTAGGGATATTCAATGTCTACCGTATCGACGGCCGCACCGCGGTCGGCTAGATTGACGGCCATAATATTCAACGTCAACAGAACCATCCGTAAGTCCGTACCGGTCACTTCAATCAGCAGTTCCCGATCGCCGACGTGTATTTCACCCAGCTCACGACTATTGATAATCGGCGGCAGCGAGAGCACGTGTCCATCCGTGTCCAAGAGTAAGGGAACACGATCATGTCCCGTTAGGATCGAGCCATATTCCAAGCCTTTCGGATGGACGGCGAGAATCTCGCGCGGGGTCATCTTTTCGTCAAAACCCAGCGGCGTGAATCTGACCTCGTCAGGTTTGACCAGTGTATACGTAATTGGAAAGACGATAGCGGGCAGGCGATACAGTCCAATGGACACCGTTCGGCGCTTGTGACCGAAGATGTCGGCAAGCTTTTCCTGAACTTGAATGAGCTGCGCCAATCCCGCAGTCGTCACTTCATAACCGACGGCCGTACAGGCGGCCACGTACGGCCGAACATGTTGAAGGTCCGAAGCGACGGTAAGACGGCGGACGGAGCGATTCTTGGTGCGAAAGAAGGGATACCCGGACGGAGCGCCCGTAAGTTTGGTGCGAATCTGCCGCGCAATGCCCTCGCAGGACCACAGATCGGGCCGATTGCTATCCTGTAACTCGATGCGAAGCTCACCGGTTTCGGAATCGTAGTCCTTCAGTTCACCCTTGACCAGTTGAAGCCACGATTCGAGCTGTTCCGTCGTCATTGGACGATCTTGCGCCAGCGGTCCGAGCAACGTTTGGAAATCTTTTCGATCGATCGAGATGGTCGGCATGTTAGTAGGGAGTGCTGAGTGCTCGGACGCACGTCGCGATGAATAAAGAGCGCCGCCTTTGGGCGCGCCGGCGAGTTGGTGAGCCGGCAAGGTCTTTCTGAGAGTTGAGTGTCAGGATGAGCATAAAATTATAACGGACTGCGAGTCGTACGAATCAGTTCCAGGTCGGCGGAAAACAGGTCTCGAATATCGTGAATGCCCAACGCGACCATGGCCATGCGATCCAATCCCAGCCCCCACGCGATCACGGGGACATCGACGCCGAGCGGCACGGTGACTTCCGGACGAAATAATCCCGCGCCGCCAAGTTCCATCCAGCCGAGGCGAGGATGGCGCACGTGCAATTCCACCGAAGGTTCCGTAAAAGGAAAATACGCCGGAAGAAAACGGCTTTCCTTGGCTTGCGCCATTTCCCGCGCAAAGAGATCCAATAAACCTAACAAGACTCTAAAATTAATATCGGGACCGATAACGATTCCTTCCACTTGGAAAAAATCGGGAGAATGGGTCGCGTCGACCTGGTCATACCGAAAGCATCGAGCGATGGAAAAATATTTGCCCGGGACCAACGGTGTAGAAGCCAGGGTTCTGGCGGATACGGCCGTTCCTTGACTACGGAGCACAAGCCGCTTCGCCCGCTCGCGGTCATAGGAATAGCCCCATCCGGACGAACCCGTGTCTCCTCCATTTTCATGGGCGGCCGCCACGCGATCGAGAAATGGCTCGGGCGCGGTCCGCGCGTACGATGGTTCCTTCACGAAATAGACGTCGTGGATCGCGCGCGCCGGGTGGAACTGCGGCATATACAGGCTGTCCATATTCCAGAATTCCGTCTCAACCAAGGATCCCCGCATTTCCTGAAAGCCCATCCCGACCAATTTGTATTTCACTTGATCGAGAAACTCTCGGTACGGATGGTGCTTGCCGACCGCCGTGCGCGGCGGCCGTAGGCTGATGGAGTATTTCCTGAAACGCTTCGTTCGCCACGAACCATCCTTCAAGAGTTCCGGCGTGAGCTGTGACACCTCTTCGACGACGCCGTCTTTGAGCAACGATTGGATTGCCTCCCCCTCCGGCGTGAGCACATAGGCACGGTCCGGCCGGTCATCCAGACGAAACGGCTCCCGCGCATTGCCCCGCTTAACGGCGTACTGCTTGACCACCTCTCGCATCGGTTCAGCGAAAGTCGACAAATCGCGCGTACCGCCGTGCAACTGCTGCAACAAGGTCCGCAACGACTCGGCCGTCCGACTTGCCACGCCGGTTGCTTCCACAAATCCACCGGCAACGATACGAATCGCCCCTTCCTTCTTGAGGACGCCGATGGCACTGCTCATCTCGGTCGGTTCCAGGCCTTCGTGGCTTTGAATATCTTGGATGGTCAGGCGCTTTTCCGTCTGCTGGCCGTGCTTCAAGACCGAGAGAATTCGCTCGATCGGCGCATATTTTTCGAAGTAGTGTTCGCCGACATCCGTCAGGGACACGGAGGTGTGAACCACTTCCTGTTCGACACGGATGAGCGATTTTGCCAGGAGCCACCCGATCGCCATACTGATCTGAGAGGGTTCAAGCCCCGTGGCTTGAGCAAGCGGCTCTTCACGAAGAGGAGATTGAGCATGCGCCGGCTGAGCGCCGAGCGCCGTGAGGACTTTAATCTCGAGGGGATGCAGGCTTTCGAAGAGCGCGGAGGCGTCTTGCATGGACTATCGCGGCCGTCCCACGTGCGGTCGGGCAGCCTCCTCCGTCGCCAAGGCGGAATGGCCGGCCTGCCGGAGAGCGGTGATCGTCGCACGGTAATCGTCGCTGCAAAAGATGGCGGAGCCTGCAACGAGGATATCCGCGCCGGCTTGAATAACCTTGGCGGCATTGTCCACTTTGACGCCACCGTCCACCTCCAACACCGCATGGCTGCCGGTCCGGTCGATAAGCTGCCGCGCGCGTTCGATTTTTTGAAGCACAAAAGGAATAAATTGTTGGCCCCCGAACCCTGGATTGACCGACATGATCAGGAGCAAATCCGCATCGCCGATAATTTCCTCGACTGTCGAGAGCGAGGTGGCGGGATTGAGCGTCACCCCGGCTTTGACGCCGCGTTCCTTAATGGATTGCACAGTCCGGTGCAGATGCGGGCAGGCTTCGACGTGCACGGTGAGGTAATTGGCGCCGGCCTCGGCAAACTCTTGGATAAAGCAATCCGGATTGGTCATCATGAGATGGACGTCGAGCGGCAGTCCCGTGACTTTGCGCAGGGCTTCGACGATAGGCGGTCCAATCGTCAGATTCGGAACGAAGTGGCCGTCCATGACATCGACATGAAGCAGATCTGCTCCTGCAGCCTCTACGCGCGCCACTTCTTCCGCCAGCCGAGCGAAATCCGACGATAGAATAGACGGTGCGATACGAACGTCGGAGCGCATGGTCAGGTCGCCTTTCGGAGCCGCGCGGCAAAAAATCCATCCATCGAATAGGCGCGAGGGGCGAGCATTGTCGAGAGATCTCCGTATGAATTCACGAGACTGCGGCCGGGAATCGGAAGCCACGGCACGGCGGCTTCACGAAAAAAGTCGAGACGACCTGAACAGAAACCCTCGATAACCTGCTCGTTCTCTTCAATTTCCGTTGAGCAGGTACTATAGACGATGATCCCGCCGGGCCGCAAGAGACGGCCGACGCGTGCCAGAAGAGCGAGCTGCCGCGCCTGCTGTTGCTGCAAGAGATGCTCGTGTTTGAGCCACTTCGCTTCGGGATGGCGCCGCAGCACACCGAACCCGCTACAGGGCGCGTCGACAAGGATGCGATCGAAGGGTTTCGAGAAGAGCGAGTTGCGCGACGAAACCGAGTCATCGAGACGAGCGACGTCGATTTCGACGGGCGTCACGATTGAAACACCAAGGCGACGGCAGTTCTGCTCCAAGAAATGGAGACGGGACCCGCTCTGATCGCAGGCAATGATCTCACCACGATTATGCATGATGGCCGCCAGGTGTGTGGCCTTGCCGCCTGGTGCGGCACACGCGTCCAAAATCCGTTCCCCAGGTTGTGCATCCAAGAGAAGCGGCACTAATTGGGCTGCCTCATCTTCCACATAAAATGCGCCTTCGCTGAAGAGAGGAAGATCCGTGATGGCGCCTTGCTTCTCCAAGGTGATCCCAACCGAGCTAACGGCCGTGGACCGTGATTCGACGCCGGCGTTAAGAAATTCGGCTTGAAGCTCCTCGCGAGTGAACCGCTGGCTATTAACGCGCAACGTCAGCGGTGGAACCGTGACCGTCGCCTGGCACAAGTGCTTTGCTCCGTCGGTGCCGAAGCGGGCGATCCATCGTTCGACGAGCCAACGAGGACAGGCGTAACGAACGGCGTAGGTGTCGGCCGGATCCTTCGTGGGATCGGGCCATGGGAGCGGATCCGTACGTTGCAGCGTGCGCAGGATCGCGTTGACGAACCCGGACCAATCGCGCCCTCGAACAGTTTTCGCCAACAAGACTGATTCGTTGACCGCCGCCGACGCGGGAATTCGTTCGAGATACAACAATTGATAGGCTCCGAGTCGGAGGACCGTTCGAATGGGGAGCGGTAGTCGTTCGACCGGACGATCGGAGACATGATCGAGCCGCCAATCTAATGTGCCGCGATGACGCAGCACTCCATAGACGAGTTCCACAGTGAGTGCGCGATCGCGTGAATCGATCGGCCCCGCGGCCAGTGCCCGATTGATGGTTTCATCGGCGAGTGCGCTTGTTCGTTCGATCTCTTGGAGAATGCGAAACGCAAGAAAACGTGCACCTTGGGTTGCTGAAGCCGACATGGTCTGCATCGCTCAAGACTATTGAATGGAGTGCAGTCGAAATCCCGGAGCGAGGCGATGGCCGGCAAGATATTGCTGGACGGTCATCCGACGACTATTGGCCGGTTGAAGTTCTGTGATGGCCAGCAGTCCTTGCCCTGTGGCAATGTGTATCGCGTCTTTGGTGACGGCCACCGCCGTCCCCGGTTCTGCCGTGGTGGGATCGCCCGAGGCCTTTGCCTTCCAAATCGTCCAGCGCTCGTGATTGATATGCGTAAACGCGCCAGGCCACGGCGAAAGTCCGCGGACCCGGTTGGCGATCTCAATCGCGGCGAAACTCCAATCGATCTGGCCCATTTCTTTGTCGAGAAGAGGCGCCATCGTCGCTTGGCTGTCGTCTTGTGGTCGAGGCGTCAGTGTGCCGGCCTTCAATTGACGAATCGTTTCGAGAAGCAGAGACCCGCCGACCTTCGCCAGTTTTTCAGAAAGTGTCCCGGCCGTGTCCTCCGAGTCGATGCGCACCCGTTCTTGCAACAGCATGGCGCCCGTATCCATCCCGGCATCCATCAACATTGTCGTAATGCCGGTCTCATTCTCTCCATTGATAATGGCCCATTGGATGGGGCCTGCGCCTCGATATTTGGGCAAGAGGGACCCATGCACATTCACACATCCTTTGGGCGGCAGGTCAAGAATGATTTGCGGCAAGATGCGACCAAAGGCCGCCACCGCGATCAGATCCGGTTGCCACGCTCGTAACGCATCAAGGAAGGCCGGATCTTTCATCTTCAGCGGCTGCACAATCGGCACGCCGGCTTTCTCCGCGATCTGCTTAATCGGTGAGGTGGCCAGCATCTGGCCACGCCCCTTGGGTTTGTCGGGCTGTGTGACGACACCAACCACGGTGTCCTCAGATTGAAGCAAGGCCTCCAACGAAGGAACGGCAAATGCGGGTGTGCCCATAAAAACGATGCGCATGGTACCGCTTTACCATTCTGCCGCGAAAGAATGCAATGCACCACAGGTAGTGGGCTATTTTGATTTTGATTTGTTGAGCCATTCATATTGGCAGTTCAGTTTGCCCTTCATGCGCCAAAGCTCGCTTAATCATTCGGTCCACTTCAGGGCGTACATTTACGGGGATTAGTTGAATGGATGGATGGTCCTTCTGAAACACCCTAAAAATTTCATCCGCAAAGGCCTGTCCAATATCCGTTACATCTCTGAAATCCAAAAAGACCTCTTTGAATGTTTCCAGACGATTTAAGATACGCTTAGCCTGCGAGCGCGACACCAAATGATCGCCTTCGTATTTTGCTAGCTGGACAGATAGATGGGTCTTACTAAATCCAAAATCATCGAACTCCGCCGTAAACTCGCCAAATACATCGTTGCGCGTCTTCTCGGAATCTAGATACAAAATCATAACGACTCTAGTGCCTGAACCTGCGTCATCTTCTTTAATATCAAACAGCCATTCATGACCGTCTTGAAAGCGGCAAAAAGTCAACTTGTCGGATGCAAGTATAAATTTGCTGAACATCCGGGACGTGAAAAAAATTCCTTCTCCGGTATGCCTCTTTGGATCTGTAGTAAGTTTGCCTTTCGACAGCTCTAGGAGGGCATGCCTTGGATCATCTAAATGAAATGACTCCTGCAATTTCTTCCAGATGCCTATGCCATGGTCTTGGATGATCATTCGCACAACAAGGGCGTCAACTGTTATCCATATATCTGCTGATTGAGATAGGGAATGGTCGATTACATTGTTAAACATTTCCGTAAAGCCGTACTGGCAAATGTCTCGCACGTTATCCTTGAGGCCCATAAGGAGTGGCGCAACGAACTCACTCCATATTTTGTTCTCCTGCGTCCCCTCGCCAACTTGTACGGTGACATGTTTGGACTTTATGGGCTTAATCCTATAAGGGTGCGGCTTTCCTAAGCCCGTTTTTTCGACAGCTCCAGATTCTATTAGTCCTCTGATGTTTTTGAAGACTGCCTGACGGCTGATACCAAACGATTTTGCAACCTCAACGGTTGCAACCTTCCCTACGTCGTCTATTTGCTTCAATATAACTTGGCGAAGTTCTTGTGTTTTTCTTTTCACATCCCACCAGGTAAACTTTTATATTAATTCTAGTAAACTTTTACATGACACAATGTAAACTTTTATGTAAAATGTGTCAACCAAAAAGTTGGTGAATGTAAACTT
>JAICXS010000542.1 GCA_025934615.1 Nitrospiraceae bacterium | reverse complement strand
AGCTTCATCGGCCTGCACGAACTCTTTGATAAAGTGGACGAAGCCGTGGAGTCCTACGTGGACCTGATCGCCGAGCGCATCGTGCAATTGGGCGGCATCGCCGAGGGCACCGCGCGCGTCGCAGCGTCGCGCTCGCAACTCGAAGAATATCCGCTCAACATTGCCGACGGCCTCGCGCATGTCGAGGCGGTGGCTCGGGCTCTCTCCACCTTTGGGCAAGAAGCCCGCAATACGATCAATGAAGCGGACGAACTGGATGATGCCGACACGGCGGACCTGTTCACCGAAATCTCGCGTGGAATAGACAAGTGGTTGTGGTTTGTTGAAGCTCATTCCCAGGCAACAAAATAGCGGGCAAGAGCCCATTTAATTATGAATCAACCTCCTGTTTTCCCAAAAACGCTTCATCGACTTCGGCCCAAGACAACCGTCCCGGGTCCAAAGTTTCCAAAGCGGAACAACATTTTTCAAACTCCCGCGACGTGCGTGAAGATCGCGGCACGCGCGCAATCAAAACGACGCAAAAGGCCCAGTCCTTCCCAAGCGGGCGATAACTTTGACCTATGAACCCCAATCCACTGAAGCAAGGCGCGTTGACCGAAAATTCCAAGGGCATCGGCACAGTCACCCGGAAAATGGTGCGCGAGCGGGCGGTCGAACTGGCGTTCATTAACGGCCGTTCCGCTCAGGAGGTTTCGAAATCTGACTGGGAACAGGCCAAACGCGAATTGACGGGCAAACCGGACATGGATCCGGAAGAAGCGATCCTCGATTCCGCACCCGAGTCTGAACGATGGGACCCGGTGCCTGGTTCTACCGGACAAAAAGTTGAAGTGACTGCCGGCGAAGACGAGGATGAGGAGGGGCGAGGCGATAATGAAAAGCTGGTGGATGAGGGTATGGCTGGCGCGGAGGAGGATCAAATGCGTCAAGCTAACTTGAAGCGGAATGAATAAAGAAAAACAATTTTTATGTCAAAATTTGTGAGCCACATCCTGACATGAATCCAATTGAAAACCCCACCAACAATTAATGGAATTTACCCGCGCGTCAGATTTGCAAACATAGATGACTACCATAAACACTTTGAATTTCGACCCCACGCAATTGGATAACGTGTGCATCAACACGATTCGATTCCTTTCGGTGGATGCCGTGGAGAAAGCCAACAGCGGTCATCCAGGACTGCCGATGGGCGCAGCTCCTATGGCCTATGTGTTGTGGACGCGGTTTCTCCGGCATAACCCGGCGCATCCGCATTGGTTCAATCGAGACCGTTTTGTGCTGTCAGCCGGACACGGTTCAGCGTTGCTCTACAGCTTGCTGCATTTGACAGGCTACGATTTACCGTTGGAACAAATCAAACAATTCCGCCAGTGGGACAGCCAGTGTCCGGGACATCCGGAGCGCGGACGGACGCCCGGGGTGGAGACGACGACCGGCCCCCTGGGCCAGGGATTCGGCAATAGTGTGGGCCTGGCCATCGCCGAATCGTATCTCGCCGCGCATTACAACCGCCCCGGCCAAGAGATCGTCAACCATTATACTTATGTGCTGGCTGGCGATGGTGATCTGATGGAAGGAGTGTCGTCCGAAGCTGCGTCGCTGGCCGGTCATTTGAAGCTCGGCAAACTGATTTGCCTTTATGACGACAACCACATCACGCTTTCCGCTTCGACCCACATCACCTTCACTGAAGATCGAGCCCGGCGTTTCGAAGCGTATGGCTGGCACACGCAGACCGTTGAGAATGGAAACAATCTTGAAGCGATTGATCACGCATTGCGCGCGGCGCAAGCCGAAAAGGAGCGCCCCTCGTTGCTTCT
>JAICXS010000304.1 GCA_025934615.1 Nitrospiraceae bacterium | reverse complement strand
TTTTCTTTGTGGCAGATCAAGGTGCCCATGTCGTCGGAGAGCACGCCGTGGAAGCGCACGTGTCGAAACCCCACTTCGTCGTGGCAGCGGCGCAATTGCGCTTGGTAATCCGCGCGCAGCGCCATCGGCGCGTGGTCGCCGCCCACAGTATGCTCCCAGAAATGCGGAAACGGAGTAGTCTTCGCCGACAAATCGCAGTGAAAGTGCGGTTTACCCGCTTGGAGCGCGCTGCGATTCCCCATTTCCAGGGCCGCCGAATCACCGCCGATTCTATTCCTGTTCGCGCTCACCGCTTCACCTCCGGCACACTGGCTTGATTCTCCCGGGAATGGTAGCGTTTGAGCTTGGCCGTATTTTCATTCTCATCCCTTGCAATACAGTTTGGCTAGCCGATTGCTCGATTTCCAGGTTGATGGGCTCGGCAAGCATCATGGAGAACACGAATAATGGTGGGCCAACCGGATGACCCGGCTAGACGTCAGCACGCTGCCAGCCAGGATGATATGAACGGCTCAACTTATCCGCGGCTGCAACAATCGCTGTTCGGAATGGATTCAATATGCCCAAGACCGTAGCTGATTTGATGATCGAGCGTCTGATCGATTGGGGGGTTGACACGATATTTGGTCTTCCCGGAGACGGCATTAACGGGATCTTCGAAGCGCTTCGGACACACAAAGACAAGATCCGATTCATCCAAGTGCGGCACGAAGAAGCCGCGGCATTTGCCGCGTGCGGTTACGCGAAGTATACAGGACGCCTCGGCGTGTGTCTGGCCACGTCGGGGCCTGGAGGCATTCATCTTCTCAATGGCTTGTACGACGCCAAATGCGATGGACAGCCTGTGCTCGCGATCACCGGCCATACTTTTCACGATTTGATCGGGATGCACTACCAGCAAGATGTGGATCTGGACAAGTTATTCATAGACGTGGCGGCCTTCAACCAGCGGGTGATGGGGCCCGCGCACGTGGTCAATGTCGTGGATGAAGCCATTAAGACGTCGCTCGCCTATCGCACGGTCTCACATATTACGATCCCCAAGGACATTCAGGACTGGACATCTTCCAAGGAGGACCGTTCTTCGGCGAATGTTCCCATGCACAGCTCCGGCGTCTATGCCGAGTCTCATCCGGTGCCGCCGCGGGCCGCACTGGAGTCAGCGGCCCAATTGATCAACAAAGGTTCCAGAGTCGCCGTATTGGCCGGCCGCGGCTGCCTCAACGCACGCGAAGAAATACTTGAGCTCGCAAAGACTGTGGCGGGACCGATTGTCAAGCCTCTCCTCGGGAAAGCTGTCGTGCCCGACAGGAATCCTTACACAACGGGCGGCATCGGCCTGCTTGGTACATCTCCTTCCCAGGACGCACTGCGGGAATGCGACACGCTCATTGTTGCCGGATCGAGCTTCCCTTATATGGAGTTTTATCCCAAACCGGGCAAGGCGAAGACCGTGCAAATCGACATATCCGCCACCCGCATCGGTTTGCGTCACCAAGCCGACATTGGCCTCGTGGGGGACTGCGGTGCCGTTCTGCGGGCGTTGCTACCCCTGCTCAAAAGAAAAAAAGATCAAGACTTCCTGAAGAAGTCACAGAAACGGATGGCGAGTTGGAACAAGCTGATGGAGGAGCGGGGCACGCGGCCAGACATGCCGATGAAGCCGCAAGTAGTGGTGCATCAGCTCAATAAACTCCTGACCGACGATGCGATCGTATCGTCCGATAGCGGCACGATCGCCACCTGGTCCGCGCGTTACATCGAGATGCGCGGCAGCATGCAGTTTTCTTTATCCGGAACGCTCGCAACCATGGCGAACGGGCTACCGTACAGCATCGGCGCAGCGGTCGCCTACCCTGATCGACAGGTGGTCTGCATCGTTGGGGATGGCGGACTCACCATGCTGATGGGCGAGATCGCCACGCTGGTCAAGTACAACCTCAATGTCAAGGTAATCGTGATCAAGAACAATGTTCTGGGGATGATTAAGTGGGAGCAGATCGCGCAGGAAGGGAATCCGCAGTTTGGCGTCCAGTTGCAAAACCCATCGATTTTGCCGGCTTCGCGGTGAACTGCGGAGCCGCGGGATTTACCATTGAGCGCCCCGAAGACGCCGAGTCGATTCTTCGAAAAGCGATCGCCCACCCTGGACCGGCGGTAATTCAGGCCGTGGTCGATCCAAATGAACCGCCGATGCCCGGACAGATCAGCACGGATCAAGCGATCAAGTTTGCGGAAGCTCTGGTCCGGGGACAGAAAGACGCCTGGAAGATTATCAAGACGGTCATGGAGGACAAGATCCGCGAGGTTGTATGAACGGAGCTTCCGCCCGCTTTAAGGAAATCCAATGTCCTCGATCGAAACCCAAGTATCTGAAACCCTCATTCGTATCACAACCAAGATCCCGCCCACCCAAATAAATAGTCGTCTGCAAACCGGAACGACTTCGACGATGACGCTCGATGTGGCGGCTCTCGAAAAAGAACTTCGTGCCGGAATGAAGGGCGAAGTAAGCTTCAGCGACGGCGATCGCGGTATGTACGCGTCCGATGCGGGTAATTATCGTATGGTGCCGATTGGCGTCGTGCTGCCCAGGGATGCCGAGGATGTGCTCCACACATTAGCCGTGTGCCGGCGTCATGGAGCGCCGATAATCGCCCGGGGCGGCGGCACCGGCATTCCGGGACAATCCGTGAATGTCGCGGTCATGCTCGATTTCTCCAGGCACATGAACCGGGTCAACGAATTGAACCCCGAGGCGAAATCGGCGCGCGTACAGCCGGGCATCGTACTCGATGATCTCCGCAAGGCAGCGGGTAAGCACGGGCTCACCTTCGGTCCCGATCCTGCTACCCACAGCCGCAACACATTGGGCGGCATGATCGGCAACAACTCCTGCGGAATCCACTCGATGATGTCCGGCGAGACGGTCGACAACATCGATGAACTCGACATTGTCACTTATCGCGGAGAGCGCATAACGGTCGGCGCCACGAGCGATGATGAGCTGGACCGGATCATTCGCGAGGGTGGTGCTAAGGGCGAGATTTACAGAAAGCTCAAAGCACTGCGCGACAAGTATGCCGATCGGATCCGGAAAGAGTTCCCCATGATTCCCAGGCGGGTGTCCGGCTTTAACCTTCCCGCTCTGTTGCCGGAGCAGGGGTTTAACGTCGCCAAAGCCCTGATTGGCACAGAATGCACTTGTGCTCTCGTCTTAGAGGCGAAGACGAAGTTGGTTTACAATCCCCCCGCCCGCTCGTTACTGGTGGCCGGTTATCCCGATATCTTTACGGCGGCCGATCATGTTGTCGAGCCCGCCAAGCTTGGCCCGATCGCGTTGGAAGCCCTCGACGATACTATCCTCGGCTACATGAAAAAGAAGGGCCTGCCTATGCCAAACATGGACTTCATGCCGGAAGGACATGCCTGGCTTTTGATCGAGTTCGGCGGCAAGGACAAAGCTGAATCTGACGCCAACGCCCACAAATGCATGGCGGAACTTAAAAAGGGAGAGCATGCTCCGGCAATGAAACTCTTCGACGATCCCGCGCAAGAGGAACTGGTATGGCATCTGCGGGAAGAAGGCCTGGGGGCCACAGCCAAGGTCCCAGGAATGCCCGAAAATCACGAGGGATGGGAAGACGCATCGGTTCCCCCCAATAAACTCGGGTCCTATCTTCGCGACTTCAAAAAGCTGATGGACAAATACGGCTATGTCGGCCCGCTCTATGGCCACTTCGGGCAAGGCTGCGTTCACACGCGTCTCACGTTCGACCTCGAGACTGCGGGCGGTATCCAACAATGGCGCCAGTTTCTCGAGGAAGCGGCCGATCTCGTGGTCGGCTACGGCGGTTCTCTTTCGGGAGAACATGGCGACGGCCAAGCCCGAGCCGAATTGCTGTCCCGCATGTTCAGCAGGGAAATCATCCGCGCTTTCGAAGAGTTCAAGGCGATCTGGGATCCGGATT
>JAICXS010000273.1 GCA_025934615.1 Nitrospiraceae bacterium | reverse complement strand
TAGTGGAAGGCCATACCGATGACCTTGGCAATGATGCCGTGAATCTGAAGCTGAGCCAAGAGCGAGCCCTAGCCGTCCTAGTAGCCGGCCTGCGCGCCATCGAAGCGTCCGATCCTGCGTCGGCACGGTGCTTTCAATCCCTCGCGTCGGCCAGCGGGCGGGGGAAACAAGATTTACTCTACACCGATCGAGGCATCAACCGAGACCAAAGCCGACGGGTCGTGTTAAAGATGCGGCTGCGCACCACCTCTTCTGGCCCCCCATCGTCGTGAGAGTCTCTCCTCAGTTTCTCTGACCTCCGGTTCTCCGTTCACAACGAGATATGACGTTCGCCCTTCTTCTAGGCCGACAGAAACGGTTCTAGGATGCCGGTACAATAGGAGTACAGAAACCTACCGGTGGCGCGAGTCGATTGATGCGATTGCATGGAATGATCTATCTGGAGATAATCGGGAGTTTGATCCTGACGAACTGTGCCCCCTCCCTGCATAGTGCACACTCCGTCGCAGTCGACAGTGCCGACCATGTTCGGAACGCATCGCTACCCCCTCCTGAGACAGCGGAGGCGCACATCCAACGTGGCATGGCGTTAGGAGATCAAGGGAATCTCGACGGCGCGATTGAAGAATTGAACGAGGCGATCCGTCTCGCGCCCCAATATGTGGAGGCTCACGCGACGTTAGGTTTGGCTCTTGAGAAGAAAGGCGAGTGGGACCAGGCCATCGCGGAATATGAGCGTGCGATTGAGGCGAAGCCAAACCATGCGGGCGCGCATGCCGGTTTGGGCGTCGCGCTGCACAAAAAGGGCGATTTCAATCGCGCCATCATGGAGTATCGGACCGCTCTTCGCCTTGACCCGGCCGCGTTGAACACCCATTACAATCTTGCGTTGGCCCTGCACGCGAACGGCGAACACCAGGCGGCGATCGCCGAATACGATACGGTGATTCGCCTGAATCCGCAGTATGCTCCGGCGCATTACAATCTCGGCGTCGCGCTCTGGCAGCAAGGCGATATCGACGGTACGATCATGGAAATGGGCATTGCCCTCGGCATGGAACCGTACTTGATCGATGCCCACTATTATTTGGGATTGGCGTTAGAAGCAAAGCACGATCTTGACGGTGCGTCGGCAGAATATGAATCGGTGACCAAGCTCAGGCCGGGAGATCCCTCCGCTTATCTGCGGCTCGGACATATTCTGGAACAAAAAGGTCAGGTAAGCGACGCTGTCGATACGTATGGACGTGCACGAGACATTGCTCCCGATGCCGCTGAAGTGCATGCCGCGCTCGGACTGGCTCTGAAGACGACAGGCGAGTACTCGGCCGCGCGTACAGAACTAGAAGAAGCGCTCCGTCTGCTTCCGGAAGAGCCGTCGCATCAGGACCGGCGTCGACAGTTACGGCAGGCGTTACAAGCTGTCGGGTCGAAAGGGTAACGAAGAGTTGCTAATTTGCCGATTTGTCCATAGTTGATTGTCCGGGTTTTATCACCGGTCAATAATTATCTGATCTGCACATTCTTCCATGTTCACATGGGGGCAGCCATGACACGTCATTACATGTTACTTCTCATAGTCGTCGCGCTTGGAGTCGGCGGGAAGACGGGTTGGGTATCGGCACAACCTTCACAGACTATCCCCGGACCATCTGTTCCTGGGACTGCGAATCCCAATAATGCTGTGGGTCCGCAGGGCATTTCCCCTCCGGTGTCTGGAAACTTTGGTACGACGCCATCGCCCGGTACAACGATGACGCCTGGCTATACGCCCGGAGCCAGGCCGCCGGGAGTGGGAGGCGGCGCTGGACCCGGCCAGTCTTCCGGCGCGCCATTTTCGGGCACCGGGTATGGCACAAATTCGCTCGGAAGAACATCTCCGGACGCGGGAGCATCCGTTCCGTCCGCGCCCTCTATCGGAGCCAACAATTCCTCTCTAGGGTCTGGTCCGCGGGCCGGTTCGCCAGGACCGAGCGTGGGGACCACACCATCTTCCGGGGCAATGGCTCCTGGTTCGGGAGCAGGAGGGCGATAGGCATTCTCTTTGGACTGATCGAGGTGTCGTTTCCAGTTGGAGCCTCGTAGAACGTCTTGGTTCACCTTTGCCGAATTCGCTGCGCGCTTTCTCTCCGGCATCATCCGCTCAAAGCAAGTTCCCATGAGTTACGCTGAATCATGGGTGATGGGTTCCATCGTTGCCCTTTGCTGGAATCCGATGATCATCCCATTCGTCTGTACTGTCGGCCATGAGGTCGCCTCAGAGCTTGGTTCCTGCTCATAATACCGAGTAGAATCTGAGAAGTCTTGACCCTTGACCGTAAGGAGGCTCGGATGCAAGAAAGGTGGAACATCAATCGACAAATGGGAATTGCGGTCTTGTCCGCCGGATTGCTTTTAGGCGCCGGTGAACCGGGCGCCAAACTAAATGGAGCCCAACCGGAGAGTCTGATTGGAAAAGATGGAGCACCGATGCTGCTTATCCCTGAGGGCGAGTTTATCATGGGAACCGATGACGTCGGTGCAGGATGGCACCAGGGCAATCCGAACGAATATCCGGAGCATACGGTAAGATTAAAGAGCTACTACATCGATCAATTTGAAGTCACTATTGCCCGTTATGCCAAATTTTTGGAGGCGGCCACGCATAGTCCGCCGCCCTCTTGGGATGACGAGGCGGTGACTTCGGCCGGGGATCGGCCGGTCGTCGGCGTCGATTGGGAGGATGCGAATGCCTATTGCAAATGGGCAGGCGAGCGCTTGCCGACCGAGGCGGAATGGGAAAAAGCGGCGAGAGGTACTGATAAGCGGCGATTCCCATGGGGCGACATGCAACCGTTCGTCGATATCGCAAATTACAATCGCGGCTTGTGGGTCAGTTATCCGATTACCCTGGCACCGGTTACCAGTGGAGCCGAAGGTATGAGCATTCGCCATGGGCTCAAAAACGGTGGAAAGAGTCCCTATGGCCTGTATCACATGGCGGGGAATGCTGCCGAATGGGTGGCGGATTGGTATGATCGGGAATACTACGGCAAAAGCTCGAAAGAGAATCCCGCGGGGCCGGCTGCAGGCGAGAAAAAAGTGCTCCGCGGCGGATCATGGGGTGATCCCCCGAGAAACATTCGAGTGACCGCGCGGTTCTCTGCAGATCCTGAATTTCGCGACACCAGCATCGGGTTTCGGTGTGCTATGGATGCCCCGGCCCAATAATGTCTGTGAGGCGGCGCGCGATGCGGAAGGAAAACAAGATGAGCATGTTGAAAGCCGCCTTACATATCGAGGATCCCGGCTTAGCTTTGCCTGGGGTCGCTCGGGCGCTTCGGCGGACATGGGGCTATCGCGAATGCCCGGATGGTCGGTGCATGATTAAATGGACGCACAAAAATCTTCTGTGACGCGGGAACCACGCAGGCTGAGCGAACGAGCATCGACGGTCCTCTTGGCCATACTGGTCCTTATTGTCACCGGCGTTTCTTATCTCTGGAAAAATCCGCCGACGCTTCCCTGGCCACCAGCGGTTGCCGCACCTCAACTCGTCCCTGCTATGGTCCCTCTCGTCACTGGTGAAGAATCAATCGCACAACTTTTTACGCGAGCCGGTTGCGTCGTCTGCCACATGATCCCTGGGATCCCGGGTGCTGAAGGGCGGGTGGGACCCAAATTAGTCCTGGGGCTGAACGGACCACGGCGGCTGGCGGACGCCAATTATCATGGTGATGCGAAAACGTTGCACGATTACATTTACGAATCGATCTTGTCGCCCGGCACCTATATCGTACCGGGATATCCCGATCATGTCATGCCTCGCTGGTATGGTCAGAAGCTTAGTGCGACGGCCTTGGATAAGATCGCCGCATACTTGGAATCGCTTTCCGAGTGAGGCGGGGACTACAAGCGAGAGCGGCCTTTCATTTGAAGCGAGGGTCCTTTGGCGGCACCAGTCTTCTCCGGCTCTGCCGCGTCTTCATCCGTTTTGAGCCCGGCCAGCTTGATCTTCAAGCGTAGATTGTTGGTGCTATCGGCATTGATGAGCGCCTGCTCCAAACTCACCTTGCCGGTCTTGTACAGTTCGAAGAGGACCATATCGAACGTTTGCGATCCTTCCTGAACGCCTTGCTCCATCGCCTCTTTTAGAAAATCGATTTGCCCCTTTTTGATCAAATCCTTGGCACGCGGCGTGTCCATGAGAACTTCACATGCGGCCACGCGCTTGCCGTCCAG
>JAICXS010000473.1 GCA_025934615.1 Nitrospiraceae bacterium | reverse complement strand
GGATCTATGTCGGTTGACAGCACTCCACTGAGGAGAAGGGCCCGTTTGGCCCACACCGATTCCGGTTCACGAAGAGGGACAAGACGCAAGCGCTCAATTTTCTTGCGTACGCGATCCTGTAGCGAAACAGTGCCGCCGTCCTCAGTCGACAATGCGGCCCGATAACACGCTTCAGCGGACTCACATGCCATCTCCTGTGTAGAGGAATCGGGGTGAGCGGACTCTTGCTGAGCAAGACTTGCAGAGGGATTGGAGGCAATCAGGAGGAGAACAAGTACTGCGAGAAAAAGTCTCATGCAGAATTAGGATGCAAAAAACGGGAACGGACCAAATAACCGTCAATATTATAACAAAGCAATCGCCCCTAGGTCCATGAAAGGACAGAACCGTTGCTTGTCATGGAATTTTCCGCTGTGTTAGTCTGACCTATGCAATTGGCCGTGCCCCATACCTGTGAGTCGCTTGAACGCGCGATCAATCTGTTGTCTCTTCGTTTCTCCGCCGGGGAGCAGCTCATTCAGGATCTCGGTTGGCCGCGCTACCGGACCTCCCAACTCTTTCGGTGGCTCTATCGCAAACGAGTGCGGACGATCGATGAGATGACCGATTTTTCACACGCTGCTCGAGGTCAACTACAGCAGCTCGGGAAGATCGCTCGCTTTGAAAAGGTGCACATCATACGATCGTCCGATGGAACGAGAAAGTTTGTGGCCCGCCTTGAGGATGATTTGTCTATAGAAAGCGTGCTGATTCCGGATGCCGGCCGTTTGACGCTCTGTCTCTCGACCCAAGTCGGCTGCACCCTTGATTGTCGCTTCTGCCTGACCGAGACCATGGGATTGAAACGAAATCTCCATGCGCATGAAATTGTCGATCAAGTGATGACCGTGCAGGATCATCTGAAGTCCGATGAACGGCTGACCAGCTTAGTCTTGATGGGAATGGGCGAACCATTGGCCAACTTTGATGCTGTAGCCGACGCCATCGCAAGGATCACCAATAGCGAGTGGGGCCTGGGGATTCCGGCGCGCCGGATTACCCTGTCCACGGCCGGCATGGCCTCGCGGCTCCAAGAAGTCGCGGCACTGGGGGTCAATTTGGCCATCTCGTTGAATGCGACGACGAACGCTCAGCGTGACGTCTTGATGCCGGTTGTCAATAGACTCCATCCGCTCGATCGTCTCTTAGCCGCATGCCGACAATATCCCGTTGCACCCCATCGGCGGCTGACCTTCGAATACGTTTTGCTGAGAGGCGTGAATGATACTGAGCAAGATGCGAAGAGACTGGTAAAGCTGCTGAATGGAATACGATGTAAAGTTAATCTCATTCCATTCAATGAATTTTCGGGCAATGCATTCCGCCGTCCCGACGATGCCGTCGTGCTGCAATTTCAGAAGGTGCTGCGGCACGCCAATCTTGATGTCTTTATTCGAAAGAGCAAGGGCCGTGACGTTCTCGGCGCGTGCGGCCAACTCGGTGAGCTGCCGCCACGCGAGCCGGTTCTCTTGACCCCGGCTAGAGCGCATGGGTAACGGTAACGAGGCATGGGGAAGGATATGATGCCTGCATTCCAACGAGCGAGTACGCTTGCCTTCATGAACATCATGGCACTGTGGTTTGGTCTGTTCCTATGGTCGGCTCCGCAGGCGACGGCATTAGATGTGGCGTCCAGCGTCCATGAATCCGTCTTAAGCAACGGACTGAAAGTCCTGCTCGTGGAAGCTCCCAAAGCCCCCGTGGTCACGGTCCAGATCTGGTACAAGGTCGGGTCGCGCAATGAGGTTATGGGACGTGCCGGCCTGTCCCACATGCTTGAGCACATGATGTTTAAGGGAACGGAGCGGAACCCGAAAGGCACGTTCTCACGACTGATCCGCAAGAACGGCGGCAATGATAATGCATTTACGAGCCAAGACTTCACGGCCTATTTTGAAAATGTGGCCGCCGATCGCGTGGAATTGGCCTTGGCACTCGAAGCCGACCGCATGCAAGGCCTGCAGCTCAACGAAAAAGAATTCCAACTCGAACGTGAAGTGGTCAAGGAGGAACGGCGTCTGCGCACGGAAGACGACCCGCAATCGTCCTTGGTCGAAATGCTGTTCGCGCAAGCATTCCTCATACACCCGTATCACTGGCCGGTGATCGGCTGGTTTTCGGATCTCAATGCGATGTCTCTGGAAGATTTGAAGACCTATTACGATACGTACTACAGTCCGAACAATGCCACGTTGGTGGTCGTGGGCGACTTGAAAGCCGATGCACTGATCGAAACCATAAAACGTCTGTTTGAGCCGATCCCGAAGGGTCCCACCCCACCGCCGCAACGTGTCGTGGAGCCCGAGCAGAGAGGTGAGCGCCGCTTTCTCCTCAAGCGGGAGGCCGAACTGCCCTTCGCGATGGTCGGATATCGAGTACCGAACTATACGAGCGAAGACTCCTACGCATTGACGATCCTCGAGTCCATCCTTTCGCACGGCAAGAGCTCTCGGCTCTATCGAAGCCTTGTCTATGATCAGAAAATC
>JAICXS010000083.1 GCA_025934615.1 Nitrospiraceae bacterium | reverse complement strand
CTTCAACAGCCGCTTGCTGACAGCAGAATGGGAGTCCAAAGCCGTCGAGTACGGACGACTGATGGAATTTGCCTTTCAGCCCTTTCTCCAAAATAAGGACCGGATGGCGCTCCATCGCGCCGTCTCGCAAGCCTTGCTGATTCCCGGGATGAAATCTATCACCGTCATCGATGCGCAGGGGACCATTGTGGCCGACTCAAAAGGGCAAGGCGTCGGCAGTCATGTCGCGATCCAGCTCGACGCGCTTCGCCGAGCCCTCGCGGATGAAAGAGACACGGGCATCACCTGGGTCGAAACCAAAGACCCCGGTCGAATTCGCTTCTTCCTGACCCCGATCAAGGGAGGACCGACCGGGGGAGCGATGAACACATCGCCACAGCCCGCGCCTCAAGGCGCTATTCTCATCGGTCTGGATCTCACCGCGTTGGACACGTCGATGCGATCCAATGCAACTTCGCTGCTTTCTATCAACGCCATCGCGTTTACCGCTTTGCTCGTGATGTGTTGGATCACCATCCGGATCGGACTGGTGCACCCGCTCCATCACTTGGCCGAAACGGTGCGAACGACGCCCGGATCGCCACTGTCAAGTGAACCGGCACAGTCGTCCGATCAGATGGCGTCCTTGTCCGAAAGCTTTGCCCGAATGAATGAGGCCTTGCACGAAAGCGACTCCTTCAATCGAGCCATCCTCAATTCGCTTCCCGCGCAGGCCGCCATCATCGATCAGGAAGGACATCTTCTATCGGTCAATGGGGCATGGGAGCAATTCTCACGCGACCATAGCGATCGCTTCCCGAGTAGCGGTGGCGGGCTCATCAATTTTCTTGAGGACTGCCGGCATTCAACCACTGGTTACGGCGATTACACGCAGGCAGCGCTGGCGGGCATCCAGGCCGTCCTTCACGGCGACGCGCCGTCCTTCACACTCGATTTCATGATTGCGCTGCCAAAAGAGCGCCGCTGGTTTGTCCTCTCGGTAACACCCCTTCGGCGGCCTCAAGGAGGCGCTGTCCTTTTGCATACGGACGTGACGGAGCGTAGGCGGGCCGAAGATACGTTACTACGCGGCATGACCGAAACCGAACGGGCGCGCACACGCCTCGATGCCCTCTATGCGACGATCCCAATCGGGCTCTTCTATGTCACTCCCAATCTGATGATTGAGCGGATCAGCCACTCCATGGCGCAATTACATGGCCGCGCGAGCGAAGAGCTTGTGAACCAGCGGCTTGCCAACGTGCTCCCTCCAGAGCGATGGATCAAACTGAAACCAATCCTTGAACAAGTCCTCAAGAGCGGAACGGCCTATCATGGGTTGGAAGAGGTAGTCTCCGACCCGCACATGCCGGACGGCGTACGAATCCTGCTCTCTCATTGCGATCCAGACTTGAGGGAAGACGGGGTTGTGCGTGGCCTCCATCTCGTCACACAAGATATTACGGCGGAAAAGCAAGCACAGAAAGAACACGAGCAGAATGTCAGGGAGCTTAAAGACAAAAATCGCGAACTCGATCAGATGGCCATCCGCGATCCGCTCACGGGCCTTTATAACCGGCGCTTCTTCGATGAGGCCCTCACCCGCGAATGGCAGCAATTTCAGCGCAGCGGCGAGGCCTTTACCGTCATCATTATGGATGTCGATGCGTTTAAAGCGATCAATGACGATTACGGACATGAAGCGGGAGACCGTGCCTTGCAACAAGTCAGTGCCACCTTGAAAACCAATTTACGCGAGAGCGACTTGATTGCCCGGGTCGGCGGCGATGAATTTGCCGCATTGCTGCCGCGCACCGATACGGAGCAGAGCCGACAAGTGGTCGAGAAACTCAGTGATGTCCTACAATCTCTGCGCCTGATCACCGCCGAAGGGGAAATTCCCATGTCGCTGAGTGTGGGAACGGCGACCGTCCCCGGCTTTCCACCTGTCACGTCCGCAGCTGAATTGTTGCGGGTGGCCGATAAGCGGATGTACGAGACGAAACGAGTGACGTCAGCCCGGCGTGCCGACGCCGGCTGAGTCGGGAGCAAGCGTTCGTTCTTCTTTGAAGATTTGCACACTTTTGATCGACTTGTGATCGGCTTCATGTACGACTAAGCGGCAGTGACCGATCTTCAGTTCCTCGCCGACGGAAGGAATGCGGCCGAGATGCTCTTGAATGAGGCCGCTGACCGTGGAAGCCTCCTCACCAAGGTCCACCTTTAAAAATTCATTGATGCGCCGCACATCAGTACGGCCATGCACTAGGATCTGATTTTTTCCAATTCGTTTGATCAATTCCTCGGTAATATCGGTCTCATCCATAATTTCGCCGACCACCTCTTCCAGCAAGTCTTCCAGCGTCACTAATCCGACGACTCCCCCGAATTCGTTGACGACGATCGCCATATGCCGTTTGTCGGCTTGGAATTGCTTCATGAGATCGTCGGCGGTCTTCCCGGGCGGGACGAAGAGCGCCGCCGTCGCAATATCCTTCAATTGCGAATCATACCGGCCTTGGGCCAAGCCCATCAGCGCTTTGTCGCGATAGAGAATGCCGGTAATATTGTCCAGGGAGGAATCGTACACTGGAATGCGGGAATACTTCGATTTAAAGATCGCTTCCTGGGCATCTTTGAGCCGCAGGCTCCCTTCCAGGGCAAACATATAAATCCGAGGTGTCATGGCATCCTCGGCCGTAATATCCTTCAACTGAAACACGTTCTTGATCATTTTGACTTCTTCAGTCTCGATCATGCCCGCCCGCCCGCCTTCGTCCAGCATGATTTTGACCTCTTCTTCAGACACATGGGGAACAGTCACGCCCTTCCCACCGGTGAGCGCGTTAATGATGGGCTCCAGCACCAACAAAATCGGCTTCATGACGAATTGGACCCAATAGACAGGATAGGCCATGGTCAACACCACCGTTAAGGCGTGTTTGGCCGCCAGCGTCTTAGGCACGATGTCGCCGAAAATGAGCAGCACGAACGTCAAGACGCCCACGACAATGGCCAGGGCCTCCGATCCGAAGAGCCGGAGAGCAAGGATGGTGGCATAAGAGGCCGCCCCCGTATCAACCAGCCGATCGCCGATCATGATGATCGACAGCAGGCGTTGAGGGTTTGCCCGAAGTTGCAGGACGAGAGCCGCCCGTTTGCCGCCATCTTCGGCCAACGCACGCAATCGCGTTTCCTTCACAGAAAAAAAGCCGATCTCAACCGCAGAAATAACTGCGGAGAGGGCGACCAGGCTCAGGAGAATGAGGGCATCCATTTATGCGTTATGCGAATAGGACGTGAATCGAAGAATGAGAGACTGCCCCGCACACGAGAGGCAGAGAAGCGGCCGGTCGGAAGAAGTAGGATCGAAACTACAACACGAAAAACGTCTATGCTCACCATCGTCCATGAATCATTCCTACCATACCCGCTTTGGTTTAGGCAAGGCGATAGAAATAAATATGAATGCAATCAATATGTTATGCGCTTGCTTTCATGATTACGTCTTCTCTCGAACCACGACGGATTCGACCTGAAATTGACGATCGATCCGCTTGGCCATCGCTGCCGCTTCCTGCTCAGAAGCGAATCGCCCGACTTGGACGCGATAGCGCATCCCGCTCGGCAGTTCAATGGCGATGATCCGGACGTCACGATAGGATTTGTTCAGCGACGTCATGAAGGCCTGAGCCAGTTCGCGTTCGGCAAATGACGCTACCTGAACCCAGAGTGCGCCGACTTCATCTGACGTGCCATGGTACGCAATGACGTTCAATTCCACCTGATGCGTCCCCTGCCCGATCATGCCGAGCTGCGAGGCCGCGCCCCGAGAAAGATCGAGTATCCGACCGCGCGAGAACGGCCCCCGATCGTTGATTCGGACGATAACCCGGCGGTCATTCATGAGCGATCGGACTTGCACGATTGAACCGAACGGCAACGTCCGATGCGCGGCGGTCAACTGCCGCATGTCGAATCGCTCGCCGCTCGCCGTTTGACGCCCATCGAACCCCGGACCGTACCATGAGGCCATGCCGCGCTCGTGATAGCCCATCGGATAGCCCGGCGGGAGAACGGCGCCTCTTGGAAGAGACGCCGCACATCCGGCAAGCTGCACGATGAAAAGAAGAAGTCCGACAAGATACATCGGCCGAGTGGCCGCACGCCGAATGAAAGACGGTAACGAACGCGTCGTGCGATGAGACAGGCGATTCACCAGGCGAAGAAATTCTGAGGAGAGGCACTGTCGATCATTTAAAAGACGTCGAGCGATTCTTCTTGCAGAATGTCCATGGCCTTCTTCGTATTGGAGACCGTGAGAATGACGATGGCCTTTCCGCCTTGCCGTGAAGGTGTATAATACCCGCTGGTAATATTGATCTTCGCCTCTTTCAGATGTTGGGCGACTTCGCTGAGCGCGCCGGGCTTATTGTCCAAACTCAAGACAAGGGCGGGCTCTTCACGAAACGGAATCTTCTCGGCCTTTAACGCGACGCGCGCCCGTTCCAAATCCGCCACGACGAAACGGAGTGTCCCCTTCCTGATTTTTGCGACACCCATTCCTTCGGCCGCCGAAAAGGCTTTGATATTCACCCCCGCGGCTCCGAGCACCGCCGCGACGCGCGCCAGGACGCCGGGCTTGCTCTGTTCCGTAATCACCAGTTGAGTCGTCGTTGGCATAAGCGGATCTCCTTGTGATATAGACACCTGCCCGTGGCGACTCCTTCCTATCATAACGATCACAGCGAGTACAGAGGGCGTATGTATATGTCGGGCGCCGACGACAGCCCGCCTCAGGAACATGGATGAGCCCAACATGACGCGACCCCGTCGGCGGCGGCATCCGGGACGATGGCTGTTCGTCCTCGTCATCGGCAGCCTGAGTACCTACGGTCTCTATCTCTATGCGACGCTCAGCCTGCCTCGCGGCGAAGATCGACAGTCCTTACGGATCTTCAGCACGCCGTTTCCGTTCGATTCAGCAGCGCCGCTGGAGAAAGCCCGGTTGGAGGAGCGCCTCACGCATCTCGGGTATCGGCCGGTTTCTCGAAAAATACAGGCCCCCGGCGAATATCGACTCCTGCCGACGTCGGTCGATCTCTATCTTCGCGACTTCCTCTATCCGGACGGACTCATCCGTGCACGGCCCATCCGCCTTCTCCTAGACGACAATCACATCACCCATGCCCTGAGTCTTCCCGACGAACACGATGCCGGCCCCGTGGCGCTGGAACCGCAATTGATCGGCGGATTGTTGGAAACGTCCCGGCAAGTCCGTGACTGGATTCCCTTCACGGCGATCCCGCCGCAGATCATCGATGCGGTCCTGGCCATCGAAGACCATCGCTTCTATGAACACATCGGAGTCGACCCCCGCGGGATTCTCCGAGCTGCATTTCGGAATCTCAAAGGCGGAACCGTCGTGCAGGGCGGCAGCACCATCACGCAACAGCTCGCGAAAAATCTCTACTACACGCAACAACGCACCTATGTGCGGAAGCTGAAGGAAGCCTTTGCCGCGCTCATCCTCGAGATGAAGTACTCGAAACAAGACATTCTCGAAAGCTATCTCAATGAAATTTATCTCGGCCAATCAGGATCGGTCGCGGTCTATGGCATTGGGCAGGCGGCGCAATATTATTTCGGCAAATCTCTGTCGCAGCTCAGCGTTCCGGAAGCCGCCTTGTTGGCCGGCATGATCAAGGGACCCAATACGTATGCGCCGGTGCGAGATCCGAATCGCGCCAAGCATCGGCGAGACCTCGTCCTCCTGCGTATGAAGCAAGAAGGCCGGCTCACCGACAAACAGTATCGCGCTGCCGTCAATTCACCGATCAGAGTCACGACCCTTCAGCACGGCGTGACAGATGCCCCCTACTTTTTGGATTACATTCTGTCGCAGATCGACGAGTCATCGGACAGTGCTCAGACCGGACTCCGGCTCTTTACCACGCTCGATCTCGAAATGCAGCGGATGGCAGAAGAAGCGGTCGGCTCCGGACTGTCGCGTCTGGAAGCCAAGCATCGCTTTCTCAAGAAAACGGCCGACCATTTGCAAGCCGCGCTGGTCGCGATCGATCCACGAACCGGTGCCATCCTGGCCATGGTCGGCGGTCGGGACTATCGAACCAGTCAATTCAACCATGCCGTGCAGGCGAAACGCCAAGCCGGCTCCTTGCTCAAACCTTTCGTGTATCTCACCGCATTCGAGCGGAGTCTGACGGCCACAGAGGGATCAATCACGCCGGCCAGCCTCATTGACGATAGTCCGATCAGTTTCCCGGACGGCGCGTCGTCGTGGATGCCGCAGAATTATGACCGCCACTTTCATGGGCCGGTGTCCGTACGAACGGCCTTGGAACAATCTTTGAACGTCCCGGCCGTCCGCATCGCCCAATCGGTCGGCATCCCCGCGCTCATACGTACGTGGCGCGCCGTGGGCATTCAGGGTCCTTTGGATGAGCACCTGTCCTTGGCCCTGGGAAGCTCGGAAGTATCCTTACTTGAAATGACGAGCGCCTTCGGTGCGCTGGCCCAAGGCGGCCGATATGCCGCGCCGTTCGGTATCGCGAGTCTCGTCGAACAGGTCACTGAGCATGCCGGCCTTCCGATCAGACAACAGCATGCCGAGACGACCCAGGCGTTTTCCCCCCAATCGGGATATCTCGTGACATCTATGCTCCAAGGAGTGGTGCTGCGCGGCACTGCCATGGCCTCGCAACGCATGGGGCTCACGGCCAAGATCGCCGGGAAGACCGGAACAACCGACGATCACCGCGACGCGTGGTTTATCGGCTACACGCCGGATCTCGTGGTCGGGGTCTGGGTAGGTTTTGACGGTGGGGCCACGCTCAAGCTGACGGGTGCTCAAGCCGCGCTCCCAATTTGGGTCGATTTTTTTCGTAAAGCCGTGCCGGCGCTCTCCGTTGATTTCCCGGTCCCGCCTGGAATCGTCACACGCACGATCGATCCCCACACGGCGCAATTAGCCACGACTGCCTGCCCCGATTCGCTGGAAGAGTCTTTTATAGAAGGAACAGAGCCGACGCTCTTCTGCGAAATTCACAATCCCGGCATGCTGGATCGGCTCAAAAATCTCTTCGGCCTCTAGGCCATGCTCTTACGTCATCATCGGTGCAACTGTGCACGGCTAGAAGTAAAACTCTTACTCGGCAATGGCTATGCTTGACTCCTCCCGCGCTTTTCATACTTCCGGCGTAATGATAGTGCCTCTCGTCGAAGACACTACACGCTGCGTGCAAGGAAGCGTGGATCGAATGTCATGGTAAGTATGCTCCCCATG
>JAICXS010000220.1 GCA_025934615.1 Nitrospiraceae bacterium | reverse complement strand
CTAGTAGGGCCTATGAGTTAGCGCTGATGGAGCGCTACATTCAGCCATCCATTGGTCCAGCGCCTCAATTGCACAAAGTCGTCCACAAAGATATTGCATAGGCGCTGAACCGGTCTCTTCTGCAAAGCCAGGACGGGTCAAGGCCATTGTCCGGATGAAGGCCCCCTCGTCGGTAATCACCAAGGTATACCAGTGATTCGTTTCTTTCTTTACCGTTCGGCAACGATCGCAGATGACTTGAGAAATCATTGGCATATCAGCCTCCTTACGTCGAGGGAATCCCTTGTCGGGGCTCAATGATCGATGCCGCCAATCCCGTCACAGCCGGGTTCTCGTCGACACTGAGCATTTCATGGATACAACATTAATCTTAGGTAATGTATAAGTTCCGAAGGAAGTGCCCTGTCAGACGGAGAAGCGGTGCGGCGGCACCAGAGTTCTCCGGCTCGGACAGCATAGAGAATACAGTTTTCCGCTGAAAGACCTGCCTTGCAGGGATGAAGGTCAACCGAGGAAGACTGAAAGTCCCCCACCAGTAATCAGCCGCCCACTGTCTTATGAGACGGTCATGGTGTCTCAACAAGACAATCTGCTTATCGATGCGCCGACAAGACGCTGTCGTTTCAACTAATTGCGCCTACGAGTATTCGGCATGCGGAATGAATGAAGCATGTGGTATGGAGAACAGTACACGGAGCATAGAGCCGATCGAGAGCAGCGCAAAGGGGGCCAAGGAAGCATCTTCCGTTGAACGTGAGTCGCAGGCCGGTATGGCCTTTCGTTGCAATAGGGAGAAAGGAAGGTATCCCATGGTCTGTTCAACATGCGAGGGGAACTTAATAGCAAGTGAAATCCGTGATCGTGATGGAATTCCTTTTGTGCTCTGGGAGTGTCGACGTGTCCATAGAATCCTGCCCGAGGCGAAGCATGATCATGCAGGCTTATGGACAAGTTTCCGTTCCGCCTCGTTCGTCCTGGTGCCGGCGCTTATCGCCGTCGTAACGATGCTGCTGAGTTTATAAATTGTCGTTCTTCACCTTCAGATCGACGACCTAACAATATTGATGGAATGCCGTCGATCGACTCACGTGCATTTCTCCGTCAGAGGCGCAACGGTTTGATCGGCGATACGACCGCTTCAGGATTGTTTTTCCAGATCGTCTCGTCCGCATCCACATACAGTTCAACTTCATTGCCGTCCGGGTCATGCACATACAAACTCTGGCTGACCGTGTGGTCGCTCATCCCGTCGATTGCGATGCCGGCTCGTTCTAGCTCTTTCTTCGCTGCGCGCAATTCATCAAGGCTGTCGCCGATTTTGATCCCGATATGATAGAGCCCTCGGCGCGGTCCCGGCGGCGGCCCTGGAGCATCGCCGACCTGTATGAGCAACAGTTCATGATGCGTGCGGCCCGACGTGAGCGCCGCGGCCGTGCCGTTGAAGATGCGTCCGACTGCCTTAAATCCCAACAGATCGCGATAGAACCCGAGCGACCGTTTAAGATCCTTGACGTAGAACACGACATGGCCGAGATAATGTGCTCGCATGAGTCACCTGCTTTCATCCGATGGGAATCAACGCCCCGTTGATTTCGCGGGCCTCCCGTGAAGCTAGGAAGATGGCCAGCTGGGCAATTGAATCCGGTGTAACCCACTTAGAAGTATCGGCATTCGGCATGCTGGCACGGTTGGCAGCCGTATCGATCGTGGCTGGAAGAATACCGTTGACGGTCACACCCGAGCCGGCGTGCTCCAATGACAGGGCCCGGATCAGCGAGACTAGAGCAGACTTTGAGACGACGTAGGCGGCGGCTCCTGGAAACGGCTCAACCGCCGCTCGAGCCGCCACATGAATGATGCAGCCTGCGCCGCGTTCCACCATGCCGGGGAGCACCGCTTTCGAGAGCAGAAACGCCGCGGTGACATTCATCGTCAACATCCGCTGCCACAGGATCGCATCCGTCTCTTCTACGCGGCCCATGGCAAACCCGCCGACCAGATTGATGAGCGCATCAATGCGTCCGGCCGTACGGATCACCTCTTTCACGAGACGCCGAACGTCTGCTTCATCCGTCACATCGGCCTGCATCGCCGACGTCCCAGAAGACCCTGCCGGCATCTGACGATCAGCCGTGATGACCGTTGCACCCGCACGTACACAGGCCGGCACGACCGTTTGGCCAAGTGCTCCAGCGCCTCCGGCGATCAATATAACTTGTCCATCCAAGTCCATGGGTTGTGTTCCCTCAGTGGTGTGCCACGATCTTGCCCTTCTTCCACCTCGCCGCAATTACTTCGATTGCGTAAACCTTATGCCGACTTTCTGAACCTCTTGATAGGGAAGCAGCCATACGAGGGATTCGTCGCTGAGATCGCCGACTTGAATCCGGTTGCCCCACGGATCGCGAAAGTCGCAACGGAAGCCCGGCTCCAATTTGAGCTTGTATTTCTTGATCAGTTTGTTCCGTACGTCCTTGATCTGCTGTTCATCGCGGACCATGAGGCCGAAGTGTTTCGTGCGGTCCGGTTGCAAAGTGTCCACTTCGAAAATGGCCATGAATTGATGTTCACCGAGCTTGCACCAGGCGGCGCCTTCGCCTCCGCGGAGCATCTTCAATCCGAAGACATCGGCATAGAATTTGACCGCCTTTTTCGCATCAGTGACTTCGATGACCACGTGATTACATCCATAGACCTGGACTGCCATGGCCCTCTCCCTCCTTAGACCTTCACATATTTACACAATTCCTCGTGGACGATTCCAGATGCCACGGTCATCCACTGCACATTGCCCGGGCCGATGACCCCGGCGCTTCCGGTAGAGTCCCGGTTTGACAGGTTTCTTCATAGACTATGGTCACCGTTTCAAATTTCCGATGCGGATGTTCCCCTACCCCGCGACGATGGTCGGTCGGCGAAAAATACTGCGGTCCCACATAGTCGAGCATGAGGAAGGGGCTCACCTTCTGATGCAGGTCATTGCTCGGAAACAGATTGCGAACAGGAAATCCGTCACCGACCATATGCGTCGATCCAGGTTGATAGATGCCTACAATTTCCTTTGTCGTTGCGGTAGCCGTGGCATGCTGGTTCATCGTTGAGCTCCTTATCTTTACCCGTGCTATGGCAAGGATCATTCCAAAATGGGCTCGATCACCCAACAGCCGTAAGATGTTGCAAACTCTACGAGCGGCTCCACAACATGAGAATGAAAGGGCAGCACGGAATGCAGTGACGTTATGTCGGTGACGAAAGGTCGTCAGTGACGAAGGGATTCGTCGTTTGGACGCAGCCTATTTCGATTTGTTATCGCGCGACAAACGAGCAGCGGACGTTTGCGCTCGCGCCGACGGGAGCCTGATTCTGTCGCGCGAGATCCCAACCGATGGCTGGAGTCGGCATACATCAATGGCAGCGAGACGGTACTATTGTTCGTACTTCTCGACAATCTCGGGTGCACGCACGTGGGCCTTGTTCGGGTCGCCTCCTGTTTCACGGAGAGCCCGACGTTGACGCAAGAGGTCCCAGCATTGGTCTAATTCAACATTAATCGTGGCCAAGCGCTCTCGATCGGCATCCGCCAGCGCTCCTTGCCCATAGAGTCGATGCTCCTCCGACACCAGCTCTTGAATATGATTCAAGACCGGCCGATCTTTTTGATCGTCCATAATATCCTCCTCGACACGCTCATCTGCCGCGCGAATGAGTCGACAAATCCATCCTGCTGCTTGGCGTATCTCCCGGTCATCGGATTGAGTATGCTACCCCGCAGGACCATACCGGCATGTCAGTCAGCGGGTAACGCATCGTCCTGAAAAACATGAGGCACATGTAGGCAGCGGTGATCGCCGTGTGGGCTAGTCGAGGTCCACGTCGCCTACACTTATCATTGATCACCCCGTCCCGTGGGGTGAACGTCATGCAGCTTGTTCGCAATTCACCATCCATGGGATGCCGAATCGATCGACCAGCATGCCGAAACGGGCCGCCCAGAAAGTTTGTTGGATCGGCATCGTCACCGTTCCGTTGTCGGCCAAGGCATGAAAGATGCGTTCTGCCTTTGCCGGATCGTCGATGCCAAGTGCTATAGAAAAGCCTTGCGGCTTTTCATAACGCTCCGGCGGGGCATCGGAGCCCATCAACGCCTTGTCGCCAATCATCAGACGGGCATGAAGAATTTTCTTCTGCCATTCAGATGAGACTTGATTGGCCATCGGCGAATCTCCGTGAGTCATCATCGCTTCGATTTTTCCGCCAAGGCACTGCTCATAAAACTTGAATGCTGCCTCGCATTGCCCGTTGAACGTGAGATAAGGATTCACTTGCATGGTGCATTCCTTTGGATAGCGGTGAGCGAAAAGTCCGTTCGAAATGCTGGCCTCTTCAGCCATCAGGAGACCCTACTTTGTCTTGGCCGCCTGCGCGCGCAGGCGCTCCTCTTTTTCTCTGAGCTCGGGCGTGAACTCGGCGCCGAAGTCCTCCGCTTCGAACACCTGACGAATCTCGATCTCCGAATTCTCGCCAGGCATTGGATTGGGGCAGCGCTTGACCCATTCGATTGCCTCTTCCCTGGACTTGCACTTCCACAGCCAGAATCCGGCGATGAGTTCCTTCGTCTCGGCGAACGGTCCGTCAATCACGGTGCGCTTGTCTCCGGAGAACTTGACGCGCGCACCCTTCGAGCTCGGCTGGAGCCCCTCACCCGATAGCATCACGCCGGCTTTCACCAGCTCCTCGTTGTATTTCATCATGGCGGTGAGAAGCTTCTCGTCCGGTAGCACGCCGGCTTCT
>JAICXS010000277.1 GCA_025934615.1 Nitrospiraceae bacterium | reverse complement strand
CACAGATCACCCCGCGCGTCTTGAACATGGGAACCTCCTTGAAAGTAAATGGACTGATAAGAGCGTCAGGAACCGAGGACAGCCCTCTGGCTCGCTAGGCCATTAGAGTAGTAGATCGGCCGAGAGGATTCAAAATCTTTTGGCGAGGTCCCCGATGCAGAAGTGCCGCACTACCCTCCGGCTTAACGGCCCGCTGAAGGCTCTCTCAATTCGAGGGAACTGTCATCCGAGTCCCGGCGGCGACGCTGCGATGATCGCCTCAAGCAGTAGGCTGATTGAGCACGACCCTTTCTCATGGCCTCGCATGGCGCACCGTGATACCGACGACCTGATCATCGAGCGCTTCTCTCACTTTTCGAGCCAGCGTGGGGGCCAGGAAGGGTTTCCGCAAGAAATATCGTCCTGGGGACATTCGCTCGTCCGCGAAGACGACCGTTTCCGGATATCCCGACATATACAGGACCTTGATCAACGGACGTTCTACGGCCAGACACTTCGCCACTTCCAACCCACTCATTCGAGGCATGAGAACATCCGTCAGCAGCAGTTGAATGTCGCCGTGGAACTCGCCGCTGGTTCTCAACGCCGCGGGGCCGTCACCCGCCACCAATACCCGATAGCCCCGCCGCTCGAGCATTTCTCGAACGACGTACTGAACCGGTTCCTCATCATCAACCAGCAGAATTGTCTCGGTTCCCGATGAGAGATCTGCAGGCCCTATTGGTCGTCTGTATGTCATCACAGCAAAAGTCTCCATTGCACCTCTCTCCTTCCACCGATCTCTATCTCCATAGCGAGGCTGCACTGTGAGTCCTGTTCTACGCCTGAACGCGAGCATCGAGCAGCGCGCCCATGACAGAACCCTCAAGCGGCGTGAGGAACAACGACGGCATTCCGGCGCTGCGTGAACGCGCTCCGGATTGGGGTATCCGACCCGTGGTTTCAGAGCATGTGAACACCGGCACCTGAGGACATTGCAATTGGATCAGACGCAGCACGGCTAATCCATTCGCAATCGGCAGGTGGCGGTCCAAGACAATTCCATCAGGTTGCATGGCGCTTAATTGTTCGACCGCCTCGTCGGCTCGCCGTGCAATCGCGACCTCATAGCCATCAGAGGCCAGCCAATCGGCCAGCTTCAAGTCCGATCTCGTTCCATGGCTGATAATCATGACGCGCTTGCGAGCCGTCATCCCGTCATTCTGCATGTACTCCTCCACTGTTGTTGAGCGGGGACCGTGAGGTACGAAGAGCGTTGTACGCGACGGCGACGGGCAGGACTATCACCGCAGGTGTGATTCTACCGTCGAATCTTCATTGGCATGCCTGTCGTCGGCTACACGACAAGGGCAGGGGAAGGGGGTACCTGTCATTCAGTTATGGCGTAAAATTCGCCAATTACCGAAGTACTTTGTCTCAACAAAAAAGGTCAGTCACACCAATCTTTCCTGCATCGCGTAGCGGGTGAGTTCGGCATTGTTCTTCATACTCATCTTCTCGAGGATGCGCGCGCGGTAAGTGCTGATCGTCGTGATGCTCAGATTGACGGTCGTCGCAATTTCGCCGACCGTTTTGCCGGAGGCGATCATGCAGAGGACTTGATATTCGCGATCGGAGAGGCGCTCGTGTGGCGCCTGTTCGAGGCCGCTCTTCACCGTCACCGCTAATTTTTCTCCGAGGGCGGGACTGACGTACTGGCCTCCGGCCATGACCTTCTTAATCGCCTTCACTAATTCGCTCGGTGCGCTGGCTTTGGTCAGATACCCGTCCGCCCCGGCTTTAAACATTCGGATCGCATATTGATCTTCCGGATGCATGCTCAGCACGAGCACGGGGAGGCCCGGACACGCTTCCTTGATCGCTTTGAGCGCTTCCGGTCCCGTCTGGCCGGGCATGCTGATATCCATGATGATGAGATCCCACTTTTTTCGGCGCGCCAGTTCCAACATCTCCTGCGCATCACCGGCTTCTCCAATTTTGACCGAGTTCAACGCCTCGGTCAGGATCTCTTTGACCCCTCGACGAAACGAGGGATGATCGTCAACGATCAGAATGTTCAGCATGAGCCCTCCACAGTAGGCGTTTGAGCACATCGTACATGAAGCGTCACGGTGGTGCCTGCGTTCGGTCGCCCGACAATGGTGACGGATCCTCCACACAGTTCAGCGCGCTCGCGCATGCCGAGCAGACCCAACGAGTGGGGGTAGAGGACCTTCTCTTCCGCTATACCGGACCCATTGTCTTTCACTTCCAGGGTCAACATGCCCTGCTGCTGTTCCAGCCGAATCGTGACCGCTGTCGCACGGGCATGTCGAGCGACATTCGTCAGCGCTTCTTGGCAAATGCGAAACACCGTCGTGGCGCGCGAAGGTTCAATGGCGAGGTCCTCCTCGATGGTGTGCAGGGTACAGGCAATGCCGGTCCGGCGCTGAAAATCCTGGCTCTGCCATTCAATGGCCGCGGCCAATCCAAGATCATCCAGAATCGCCGGCCGCAATTCGCTGACGATCCGTTGCACACCTACGATCGTCGTATCGATAAACTCGCCCATCGTACGGATCTTCTCGTCGATTTGGCGCCCCTTCTCCAATCCGACGGTCGTGCCGATTAAAGCCGTGAGCCGCGAGAGATCGATTTTCAGACAGGTCAGCCCGACTCCGAACTCATCATGCAGCTCGCGCGCGATGCGGCCGCGTTCTTCCTCGCGGATGACTTCGAGGCGCCCGGACAAGATCCGTAAGCGCATCAGCGCAGCCTGTAAATTATGTTCGATCTGCTTCAGCCCGGTGATATCGAGATTCGAGCCGGTAATGCGGTACGGTCTTCCCTGCTCATTCCGAAGACAGACCGCATGCGAAAGAATCCAACGATAAGAACCATCCTTATGCCGCAGTCGGTGCTCCAATTGAAAATGAGATTGCTGCCCATTCACATAGGCGAGAAGGGCGCGCAAGGCCCGCTCGCGATCGTCCGGATGTACCCGCGACTCCCATTCATCGCACCGATCGGCCATCTCGGAGTCATCATGCCCAAGCATCTGTTTGAATCGCGGGGAAAAATACACGTGTTGCTTTCGGATATCCCAGTCCCAAATCCCCGCCTCGGACCCTTGAATGCACAGCGACAATCGCTCCTGACTTTCCCGCAGCGCCTCTTCAGCATGTTTGCGAGGCGTGATATCGATCCAGGCCCCGATGAACTCCTTCGGGTTGTCATGCGCATCGCGTGTACAGACGGCATGATCCAAGTACCACCGATACGAGCCATCTGCGGTTTGCCATCGATATTCCGTCGAGACGGCACCGGAGTCACGCCCACGGTTGACGGCCGCAAGGACTCGTTCTCGATCCTCGGGGTGCAATCGAGTAGCCCAAAACTGCGGCCGTTCGATGAACGTGCGCGGGGCAAAGCCGGTGACCCGTTCAAGATTGTCGCTGACCCAGGTGGTGGAGAAGGGGCCTGATGCGTTCACGGTATAGAAGGCGATCGGAAGCGAGTTCAGGATGAGGGCCTGCCTCGCTTCACTCTGCCGAAGTGCGGCCGTCGCACGGAGGCGCTCGAGTTCCGCCGCCGCACGCGCGGCAAAGATCGCAATGAGGCGCTTGGCGTGTTGCTCGTTCTGCAACGGATCCGTATCCATGATACAGACGTGGCCGAGGATCTTCCCGAAGCTGTCGGTCATGGCGATCGCCAGATACCCGCTCATCTTCAAGTCGATCAAACGCTGATCCTCCGGAAAGACGCGCTGCACGTCTCTGGCATAGTAGGCCATTCCTTCACGAAGGACGATCCCACACGGAGTCTGATCGGATTCATATTCCAATTCCAACTCCGCGTCCCGACCTGTGCGCTCCCAACAGGCTAAGACTCGGAGTCTGGTCGCACTACCGGAGACGACTTCTGTCACGGACGCATAAGCAACATTCAGCGCCGCGGAGAGCTGGCGAACAAAGACCGAGAAAAACTCTTCACCGGTCACGGACGCCGTGCCGCGAACCAACGCATGCATCGCGTCTTCTGTCCGCTTTCGCTCCGAAATATCGCGCATGACGCCGGTGAAAAACAGGCCCGATTCCGTCTTCCATGTTGCCAGCGTGAATTCGAGCAGAAACTCATTTCCCTCCTTGCGTACCCCCGTCAATTCGTACATCGTCCCTGATACCGCCAGGTGACCGGCGGCGGCGGCT
>JAICXS010000098.1 GCA_025934615.1 Nitrospiraceae bacterium | reverse complement strand
TCAAATACCGAACCAGCTATGGACAGAATAATCTCTACCACGCACGTGAGGCCTCGTATATCTGCGGGATCATGGCCGCCGAACTGGGATGTGATGTCAAGTTAGCGAAACGCGGTGCCTTGCTGCACGACATCGGAAAGGCGGTCAGCCATGAGGAAGAAGGGCCGCACGCCATGCTCGGGGCGGACATCGCCAAGCGTTATGGGGAATCGATTAAAGTGGTCAACGCCATCGCTGCCCACCATGAGCAGGTCGAGCCGCTCTGCCCCGAGACCGTCTTAGTCGCCGCGGCGGAAGCCTTGTCGGCAGCGAGGCCGGGAGCGCGACGCGAAGCGTTGGAATCCTATGTCAAACGACTCGAGAAATTGGAATCGTTGGCAGTGGCCTTTGCCGGCGTGCAAAAGGCGTATGCGATCCAAGCGGGCCGCGAAATTCGTGTCATTGTTCGGCATGATGAAGTCAGCGATGCAGAATCGTTGCTCATGTCAAGGGAGCTGGCGAAGCGGATCCAAGATGAATTGACGTATCCTGGACAAATTAAAGTCACGGTGATTCGAGAGAGCCGGTTCGTCGATTTTGCAAAATAAAAGTCTTCAGCTATCAGCCGTCAGCTCTCAGTCGATCGGAACTGATGACTGAACGCTGATGGCTGAGCGCTAGCTTTCAGAGGCATATCAAAAGATGAAAGTATTATTCATTGGCGATATCATGGGCGAGCCTGGGCGGAGAGCGATCGCACGCCGGCTCCCGAAGCTGGTGGCGGACCACAAAATCGATCTCGTTTTCGGTAATGGTGAAAATGCCGCGGGAGGATTCGGTATTACGCCCGAGCTGGCTCAGGAATTGTTCGAACAGGGGCTCGCTGTCATTACGCTGGGCAATCATGCCTGGGATAAAAAGGAGATTGCCGACTATATCCGCTATGAGCCACGGCTCTTGCGGCCGGCGAACTATCCGGAGGGTGTCCCGGGACGGGGCAGTCTCATCGTGGAAACCCCGGCTGGCGAGCGGGTGGCCGTCCTGCAACTCATGGGGCGAGCTTTTATGCCGACGTTGGATTGTCCTTTCCAGGTCGGCAGACGAGAGGTCGACCGACTCAAAGCCGAGACGCGAGCGATTATTGTGGATATGCATGCCGAGGCCAGTTCTGAAAAAATGGCCATGGGACATTACTTGGATGGAGATGTCTCGGCTGTTGTCGGGACGCACACCCATGTTCAGACGGCCGATGAACAAATTCTTCCCAATGGTACAGCGTATCTGACCGACATTGGAATGACCGGGCCGATTCATTCCGTCATCGGGATCAAAAAGGAATTGGCGATTGAAAAGTTTCTGACAGGTATGCCGCGACGCTTTGAGGTTGCGACCGGACCAGCCGTCTTGTCGGCCGTCTTAATCGAATTGGATGGTCAACTCGGGAAAGCGATTCACATTCAACGATTCCGCATTCCGGATTGAAAGCAGGGAGCGGTCCCTTCGCGATCGTGTGCCCTGCATTACACGCCCAATGCTCGGGACCCCGCAAAAAATTCTGACTGTTTCAGAGCTCACGCTGCTTGTCCGAGACCGGTTGGAGCAGGGATTCCCGGATCTATGGATTGAAGGCGAAATCTCCAATCTCCGTACGCCTGGCTCCGGCCATCTCTATTTCACCTTGAAGGACGAGAGCTGCCAGATTCGAGCGATCCTCTTTCGAATCGGCGCGCAGCGGCTTCGATTTACGCTGCGTGAGGGCGTCCATGTCATTGTCCGCGGACGGCTCACGGTGTATGAACCTCGGGGGGAATATCAAGTCGTCCTCGATTATCTGGAGCCTAAGGGTATCGGCGCACTGCAAGTTGCCTTTGAGCAATTGAAGGAAAAGCTCGCTGGCGAAGGACTCTTTGACTCCAATCGCAAACGGCCGTTGCCCCTGCTTCCACGCTGCATCGGTGTAGTCACGTCCTTATCCGGGGCGGCTATTCAGGATATCCTGACGGTTCTCCACCGGCGCTGTTCCATTCTCAAGGTATTGATCATGCCTGTCGCGGTCCAAGGAGACGGCGCAGCCGATCAGATAGCTCACGCCGTTCGCGCGCTGAGTTTATCCGGCGATGTGGATGTTATCATTGTGGGACGCGGGGGAGGGTCTTGGGAAGACCTCTGGTGTTTTAACGAGGAAACTGTCGTGCGGGCGATCGCCGCTTCACCGGTTCCGGTCGTGTCGGCCGTCGGCCATGAAGTCGACTATACGTTGGCCGATTTTGCAGCCGACTATCGCGCTCCGACCCCGTCGGCCGCGGCTGAAGCGGTTGCCCCGGTTCTCCAGGACTTGGTACGCACCATTCGTCGTCTAGGCGAGCGTCAGGAACGAGGCATACGAGCCCATGTCAGCCTCTTGCACCGTCAGGTTGCTGGCTACTGTGACGCGATGGCACTGCTCTTATTTCGGATTCAGCGCTATAGCCAACAATTGGATGAGGCAGCCGACCGATTGCGCGTGTCGTTAAGAATATCTCTGGAGGGTTTCCGGCAACGAGTCCAGCAGGCGCTCCACGAGGGCATGGTCAGTGGTCCCCGCAGCAAGATCCAAAGACATCTCGTATTATTGCCCTACCTCATGAAACGGGTTGAAGAGTGCTTCCGCGCGCGTCTCGCTTTTCGGCGGGAAAGAATGCGATCCGTGCTTTCGACCTTGGACGCGCTCAGCCCGCTCTCCATCCTTGCGCGTGGATATAGCCTGGTGCGGACTATTCCCGATGGCAGGACGGTGAGGCGTGCGTCCGATGTAGCGGTCGATGATGAGATCGGTATCACGCTTGGCGAAGGGCGCCTGATGTGCGAAGTTCGTCAGATCTCATCCGAGTCTGCGCGCTTGACCTGATAGGGTGTCACGGTATAATACGACCCACTCCCTGGTACACTGAAATGGCCACGATCAAATTTGAAGACGCATTGGCTCGGCTGGAGATCATTGCCACTGAATTGGAAAATGGCGATTTGCCGCTGGATGAGTCCCTGAAGATTTTTGAAGAGGGCATCCGGCTCTCCAAGACCTGCTTGAAGATGTTGGATGAAGCCGAACGGAAGGTCGAAATCTTAATTCAGGATAAGGATGGGAAAAAGCGGCTTCGAGCCTATAATGTCGGGGCTGAGGAGACCGATGAATCCCTCCCATCAGGCTGAGCCATTTCCACCCACCATTTCTTGTCCGGCGATTTCCACACGCTTCCTTATGCGACAGAAGTCAGGACGTGATCGATTGGACCGTACCCTCGTGTCTCTAGGATTGGCTGAGAGCCGCGAGCAAGCCGCTCGACTTATCCTGTCCGGGAATGTTCGCGTGGACGGCATCCCTGTGGACAAGCAGGCGCGTCTTGTCTGTCGTGAGGCAAATATTGAAGTCGTTGGAAAGGCGGAGCCATACGTCAGTCGAGGGGGGCGGAAACTTGAAGCTGCGCTCGAGGCGTTTGACATTGACCCACGTGGCCTGATTGCCATGGACGTAGGGGCTTCGACCGGTGGCTTTACCGATTGTCTGCTGCAGCGCGGCGTACAGCGCGTCTATGCCGTCGATGTAGGATATGGCCAGCTTGATTGGCGGATACGACAAGATTCACGAGTAGTGGTCCTCGATCGTCAGAATATCCGATATCTTCCCACTTCATCTGTAGCCGACCCAATCGACCTCGCTGTCATTGATGTTTCATTTATCTCGCTGGCGTTGGTCCTTCCGGCCGTTCTTTCGTTTCTCCGTCAACCGGCATGGGTTATTGCATTAATCAAACCGCAATTCGAAGTCGGGCGCGGTCAAGTGGGACGGGGGGGGATTGTGCGAGATGATGCGCAGCGTCACGCTGCAGGGGAACGAATCGTCGCATGTGCGCAGCAGCATGGGTTCGTAAGTCTCGGGTTAGTGGATTCTCCTGTGCATGGCCAAAAGGGCAACCGGGAGATTCTTGGTGGATGGCGGTGGTCGCCGGATCAACCGCAGTGATAAGGGTGGAGAAGGAGAGAGATTTCGAGGAGACGACATGAAAATCTTAGTGACGGGCGGTGCTGGATTTATCGGGTCTCATCTGGTCGATCGGCTGGTTCAGGAAGGCCATGAAGTTGTGGCTGTCGACAACCTCTCATCTGGTAAACGAAAAAACTTGAATCGTGCGGCGGAGTTCTACAAAACCGATATCCAAAGCTCTCGGTTAGAGCAAGTCTTTCGAAAGGAGCGACCATCGGTCGTAGTGCACCTCGCGGCTCAGATTAATGTTCGCCGTTCTGTTGATGATCCGATATTCGATGCCCAGGTCAACATTCTCGGCCTGTTGAATTTGTTGGAACAGGCGGTCAAGCACGGAGTCCGGAAAATTATCTTTGCTTCTTCCGGCGGTGCCGTCTACGGTGAGCAGGAAATATTTCCTGCCCCTGAATCTCATGCCACGCGGCCGCTCTCCCCGTACGGCATTACCAAATTGACGGGTGAGCATTACCTAGCCTATTACCAATATCTCAGCGGCATCCAATATGTCATTCTCCGCTTTGCGAATGTATACGGACCTCGCCAAGATCCGGAAGGAGAAGCGGGGGTGATATCCATTTTTGCCAAGAAAATGTTAGCCGGGGAACAGCCGATTATTAACGGAAATGGCCGGCAGACAAGAGATTTTGTCTATGTCGAAGATGTCGTGGAGGCTAATCTAGCGGTGATGGGGCAAGAGATCCAAGGTGTCTATAATGTAGGGACCGGTCAGGAAACGACGGTCAATGACCTGTTTAAAACGCTTGCCGAACTCACGGGCTGTGGATTCAAAGGGATCCATGGTCCGGCCAAGAAGGGCGAACAGGCCAGAAGTGTCGTGGATATCAGCAAAATTCGTCAGGACATAGGATGGGAGCCAAGGGTGACGTTACAGGACGGACTCAAGCGGACCGCTGACTTCTTTCGTGACGAACTGGCGCGCAATACTCACTAGTTGAGAGCCAAGGTCAGCGGTATCGTGGAACGGTCGGATCGACCTGTACAGACCATGCGTCAATGCCTCCCACCAAATTTTTAACGTTGGTAAATCCTTGTTGAAGGAGAAATCCTACAGCGTCCGCGCTTCGCATTCAATGGTGGCAGTAGGCGACGATTTCAGCATTTCGATCTAGTTTTTCTATCGATTGAGGTAAAGTCCCCAGCGGAATCAAGACCGACCCTTCCAGCTTTGCAAGGGAATATTCGTATGGTTCCCGCACATCGAGTAAAAACGGCTTCTTATCGGTATCCAACCGCTGCTTGAGTTCTTGAACACTCATTGTATATCCCATAGTGCCTCCTTTAATAGAAAAACAATCATAAGCCTTTGTTTTCACACGTGTCAACGGGTAACACAGAGGAGTGAATTATGGACCAGGGGAAAGATTTTCAGTCATGGCCAACGATTATCGTCCTAGTCACAACGGCTTCTGAGGTAGAGGCGACGACAATTGGAAAGACTATTGTGAAACAGGGCTTAGCCGCCTGCGCCAACATTCTTGCCTTGAAGAAATCCATCTTTCAATGGGAAGGTCAGATAGTCGAAGAACAGGAATGTTTAATCATGATGAAATCGAGGTCTGACTTGTTCGACGATCTCGCCATGGCAGTGAAACGGCTGCATAGCTACAAAGTGCCGGAAATTGTTGCGGTCCCCATCGTGCAAGGCTCTCAGGATTATCTGAAATGGGTAATGGAATCTACGCGCATAAGTAGTTGAATTGTATGAAGACTCAAACAAAACTGTTGACCGCAGCCGGTAGTTTGGCTACACTTGGCTCTGTCATAGATTCGGGCTCCGATACAGGGGAGTAGGGGTATGGACGAGCCAAAAGATGCCTATACAGTGATGATCTTCAGGGGGTCGATGTCGGGTCCTCTCAAGTTCAGTTTCTCCCGATCCCTGATACGAAAAGCTGTTGGGTTTGGGTTGGTGCTCCTTGTGGTCGAGGCTGTGCTTCTTTCTCAGACCGTGATGCGGATTGGAGAGATCTGGGAGCTCAAAGCCTTGCGGGTAGAGATGGCTTCAGTTCGTGAGCAGACGACGACCTTTTCCAACAGTGTCAATGATCTGAAGCGTCGGCTATTGGCCATGAAAGAAGTTAATCAGCGGCTTCGTCTCATGCTGGGTATTGAATCTCCAAAAACTGAAAATGTTTTGGACGGCAAAGGCGGCGACAGCGCGCCTCCTCAAGGAGAGGCCCAGGAGTTATCGAGCCAACCTATCGAAATGAATCAAGTTTCACAAGCTGGTGCTAGTGAAGACCAGCCGCATGATCCTTTGCTCTCACGAGTTCAAGCGGGAATCGCGTGGCTTCAACAGGAGGCGGGATCAGAAGAGCAAACGCTTCAGAACTTAACATCAGTGATCGAAAGCAAGCAGGCGAAATGGGATGCGACCCCGTCGATATGGCCTGTGAAAGGGTGGATTACGTCAGGATTTGGGAAGCGGGTGTCGCCATTTACCGGCCAAATGGCCGTCCATGAAGGTGTCGATATAGGCGCACCCCCCAATACGCCGGTCCAAGCTCCCGCTGCAGGTCGAGTGGTGGTGACTGGCTTTGACCCAAGAATGGGGAACCTAGTGGCGATTGACCATGGATATGGCATGGAGACGCAGTACGGACATTTGGCGAAGGTCCTCGTAAAAAGCGGGCAGAAAATTCGACGCGGAGATGTCATCGGCCTGGTGGGAAGTACCGGATTGTCCACCGGACCGCATTTGCATTATCATATAAAGTTCAACAATCATCCGGTGGATCCCCAGCGATACATCCTGGACTGAAATCTGAGCCCTCTTTTTCCTCCTCTTCTCCTGCGGTGC
>JAICXS010000554.1 GCA_025934615.1 Nitrospiraceae bacterium | reverse complement strand
TGGACACTAATTGGTGCTTTACATATGTGAATTCGCAGGCGGCTCTCATTTTAAAAAGGAATCGAGAAGAACTCATCGGTAAAAGTGTATGGGAGGAATTTCCCGAATCGCTGGGCTCACCTCTCCAATCTCGTCGAGAAAAATCGTTCCGCTATTCGCGACTTCGAACAATCCTGGCTTAGCATGATCCGCGCCGGTAAACGCGCCACGCTCATGCCCGAACAATTCGCTCTGCAGCAGACTTTCTTGGAGTGCGGCACACTCGACGACCACGAACGGCCGAGATCGCCGCGAGCTGCGCGCGTGAATCAGCTTGGCAACCCGTTCCTTGCCCGCGCCAGTCTCGCCGGTGATCAGCACAGTCGAGTCGCTAGGGGCCACGCGATCTATCAAATTCATCAGGCGGCGGAATTCCGGACTTTCGCCAATGAAGGAGTTGCCCAGATCCGGTGGGGTCAGACCACGCTCCAGAAGATTAGCCCGCTGGCGTAACGCGCGTCGTTCAATGGCTCTTTGCACACGAATCTGGAGTTCGTCGAGCGGGCAAGGCTTCACCACGTAATCGAAAGCACCAATCCGGATCGACTCGATTGCGGTATCAATGGAGCCGTGTCCGGTCAACATGATGATCTCGGTTGCCGGTGCGGCGGCTAAGATTGCCTTGAGCGTCTCAATCCCGCCCATGGTGGGCAAGTGCAGGTCGAGCAACACGACGTCGGGTTCCGCCGTCGCGACGCGCCGGATTGCTTCCTCACCCGTGCCCACTGCATCAACTTCATAGCCGAGACGATTCAGTTCGCCCGCCATCACCTGGCGGAATGCTGTATCGTCATCGACCAGAAGAAGAGATGAGGGCTTCATTGCCCGTCCTTCGGTTGCGCACTGGGATGGATTGCCGGGATCACGACTTCGAAGGTCGACCCCTTTCCAACCGTACTCTCGACCAGGATGTTACCTCCCCAGCTGCGTACCGCGTTCAGCGACAGGAACAGACCGAGACCATTTCCGCCCTGACGGAGACTGAAGAAGGGTTCAAAGATCTTTTGACGGTATTCCGGAGCGATCCCGCATCCTTCATCCGTAACGCGAATGTGCACAGAGTCTCCGCCTTCAGTTGCGACGATAACCTTGTCACCCGCTTTCGATGCCTGAATCGCATTGAGCATAAGATTGACCAACAGGTTCTGCAATTCCGCCTCATCGGCCCGGACATGGAGAGTCGTTCCGAACGGCTGCACGACGACCTCCACAGCATTGGCGCGGGCCGTGGGATGAACCAACCTCTGGGCAGCCGCAATGGCCGCACCCAGGTCCACGATATCGTCGGCATGCCGCTGTCCACGCGACAGGCGGAGAAAGTGCTGCGTGATGCCACGACACCGCAGGATCTGGTCGCGTGCGATGGTGGCGTTCTCCCGGATTCTACTTTGATCCATTTGCCCGCCCTGCGGTGTCTCGCGAAGAATTCCCTCCACACACATCAGAGTCGTTGCCAGAGGGGTGTTCATCTCGTGCGAAAACCCGGAGGCCAGAACTCCGACCGACGCCAGGCGGTGAGACTCGGCCAGCTTCGCTTCGGCGGCTCTCCGCTCAGAGATATCGCGCCAAACCTCCACCACTTGCGTGAGCCGACCGGCGGCATCCAGAATCGGGGATGCATGG
>JAICXS010000267.1 GCA_025934615.1 Nitrospiraceae bacterium | reverse complement strand
GCTCGTGAAGGGGCGCGCGAAGGGGTTCGCGATACCACACGATATTAGACACGTTTTAGAGTCGGGGAGGTGATCTCTGCATGACTAATACGGGCGAGATAGAGCATGATTGATTGTCTCCATCTGATATCGTATAGTTTGGTTTCAGTAATGAAAGGATAGAAGAGGCGACTCACTATTTACTACCCAGGGGCGGCCACAATGATTTGTAGACGATCTTTGATGAGCTTGAGCCTCGGTCATTGTCTGTTTTGGGCTTGGTTGGGATTGTCCGTTGCGGGGGAATTGGTCGATATCAATTCAGCAAGTCCCGACCAGCTCAAAAGTCTTCCGGGAATGACTGAAGGGTATATTATGATGATCGTCGGTGCGCGTCCGTTTCAAACTAAAGAGGATTTGGTTGAACAGAAACTTCTTCCCCAAGAAATATATGACCAAATGAAGAATCAAATCTTTGTCAAAGGCGGCTCGAGAAAGCCCTCCTCGCCATCAACTCCTTCAATGCCTCAGCCAAACGCCATGTCCGGACCGGAGCAAGACGAAAAACGCGACGGCGACGGCATGGTCTCACCAACCGATTCAAGTTCTGCACGGGTCTGCATTAAAGAGGAGCGGACCAAAGAACGCATGTGCGGAGAGCTGCTGCGATAAGATTAGGACGGTCGTAGAGCCCATCCCTCTTCCTACTCGTTACCTTTATCACTGTCTAGGCGTGATGGCGGTAATACTTCGTAGGATATTTCCTGACATTTAACATGCATGCTTTCCCGACTTATCATTTGTTATCCCACAGGCTATGCTCTTACTTACCATTTGAACGGAGGAGCCAATGATTCGAGTATTGATCGCAGACGACCACACCGTCGTGCTCAAAGGGCTGAAGCAAGTGCTATCCGATACGCCGGATATCAGTGTGGCCGCAGAGGCTACGACGGGACAGCAGGTATTGGATTGGGTACGCACGAAGCCGGTCGATGTGGTCGTGCTGGACATTGCCATGCCCGATGGCAATGGATTGGATGTGCTGCGAACGCTGAAGCGTGAGCGCCCAAGCATCCCCGTCGTCATTCTCAGTATGCATTCAGAAGAACAATACGGCGTGCTGGTTTTAAAGGCAGGCGCGTCCGGCTATCTAACGAAAGAAAGCGCGCCGGCACAATTGATTGCGGCGATTCGAAAGGTGATAACAGGCGGAAAATATATCAGTCCCGCGTTGGCCGAAAAACTTGCCTTCGATCTGGAGGCCGATCCGAATACTCCGCTTCACGAACGGCTTTCATCGAGAGAATATCAAGTGCTCGGGTTGATTGCGATTGGGAAGACGGTGGGAGAAATCGCCGAGTCGCTCTCGTTGAGCCCCAAAACGATCAGCACGTACCGGTCCCGCATTCTCGAAAAAATGAAGATGCAAAAAAATGCAGAACTGACTCACTATGCGGTCCGTCAAGGGTTGGTGGACGCGCTGAAGTTTAAGGAACATGCCATGCCGGCGAAGCGGCCGGCCTGAACGCGCCGGTTAAGCACGATCGCGAATGAGCGCAGAGATGGTCGCCGGTATTACATCCGGCGGAATCCGTTTGACTTCCCCGGTTTTTCTTTCTTTGAGTTCGACGGTCCCTTGAGCTAAGCCTTTCTCTCCGATCACGAGATGATAGGGCGCGCCGATCAGGTCGGCATCATTGAATTTAACTCCAGCCCGTTCATCTCGGTCGTCCCACAGCACTTCAACACCTGCTTGCGTCAGCGAGTCGTACAGGGACTGAGCGGCTTGCGTAACGTGAGCCGACTGGCTGAGGGGAAGTAGATGGACGTGGAAGGGAGCGATAGGCACCGGCCAGAGGATGCCTTTCGCATCGTGGTTCTGCTCAATCGAAGAGGCAGCGGTGCGACCGATGCCGATGCCATAGCATCCCATTACGGCGAACTGCTCCTGTCCTTGCGGATCGAGAAAGGTCGCGTTCATGGATCGGCTGTATTTTGTGCCCAGCATGAAGACGTGTCCGACTTCAATGCCTTTTGCGACTTTCAGTGTCCCGGTCCCGCGGGGAGCGGCATCTCCCGCCTGGGCGTTACGTAAATCGGCGAATTGTTCCACGGCAAAATCCCGATTCCAGTTGGCGTCGAGATAATGGATATCTACTTCATTGGCGCCGACGACAAAGTTTGAGAGGGCTTTGACCGCGTAGTCCGCTACTACGCGAACGTGCTGCAAGCCGATTGGGCCGGCAAAGCCAATGGGCGCACCGGTAGACTTCATCACGGTATTGGCATCGGCCAATTCCAGATCCATCACGCCGAGGACCTTCTTGATCTTGACCTCGTTCGCCGTATGGTCGCCACGGATTAAAATGGCGACCAGTTCCTTCGCCGCTTTATAGATGAGTGTCTTCACGATACGGTGCGGTTCCACCTTCAAGTAGGCTGCGACCTCTTCAACCGTCCCGACACCGGCCGTCGCAACTTTATTCAACGGCCGGGCATGTTCCAATGGTGTGTCGATTGGCGGCGGCAATTCGGCGCGTTCCACGTTCGCCGCATACGCGCCGTCGTCGGTATAGACGACGGATTCTTCTCCCGTGTCGGCCAGCACCATAAATTCATGAGAGGATGAGCCGCCGATGAGGCCGCTGTCCGCCTCCACTGCACGAAACGTCAATCCGCATCGTGTGAAAATCCGGTGATAGGCATCATACATACTTTGGTAACTACGTTTGGCTCCCTCCTCATCCCGGTCGAAGCTATAGGCATCTTTCATGATAAATTCGCGTCCCCGCATCAGCCCGAAGCGTGGACGAATTTCGTCGCGAAACTTCGTCTGGATCTGATAGCAATTGAGTGGAAGTTGGCGATACGAGCGGACTTCGCGGCGAACCAAATCGGTAATCACTTCCTCATGCGTGGGCCCGAGGCAGAAGTCGCGCTCGTGGCGATCTTTGAAGCGGAATAGTTCCTTGCCGTAAAAGTCCCATCGGCCGGTTTCACGCCACAACTCGGCGGGAGACGCGATCGGCATGAGTACTTCCTGCGCGCCGGCTCGATTCATCTCCTCCCGCACGATACGTTCGATCTTCCGGATCACGCGCAACCCCAGCGGCAAGTAAGTATAAATGCCTGCAGCCGTCTTCCGAATCATCCCGGCCCGCAACATCAGCCGGTGGCTGACGACCTCAGCTTCCCCCGGATCTTCGCGCAATGTCGGAATCAACATCTGAGAAGTTTTCATAATATCCTTTAATTTTATGGGGCAGGGATTGCTGTCGGATGGTCAAAAGAGTTATCCAAGAAGGTCGCCGGCGTACCCTCTGGGGTACGTTGAGGATGCCGGCGGGACGAGAACGATGTTGGAAGCCCTTGTCACCATCCGACTACCTTGAGATGAGGCGTTCGATGTCGTTCCATAAGGCAAACACCATAATGCCGACCAGCAAAAATAAACCGACTTGTTGGGCAATTTCACGCTGCCGTTCGCCCAACGGTTTGCGCAAGATGCCTTCGATGGTAAAGAACAGCAAGTGCCCTCCATCGAGAATGGGAATCGGCAAGAGATTCAACACGCCGAGGTTGATACTGAGCAGGGCGATCAACGAAATGACCTTGGAGAGACCCTGCTGCCCCACTTCTCCCGCCATATTGGCAATCGTCAACGGTCCGCCGATGTTCTTGCTGGAGATCTCTCCGGAGAGCATTTTGTAGACACCGACAACAGTCAATTCCGTCAGCGCCCACGTGGCCTCGACGCCACGAATCGGGGCCTCGAACAAATTGTGTGCGCGAATCATCAAGCCGCCGGGACGCGAAATGCCGATCCGCCCGACCTCGACGGTCTGACCGTCAACCTCCACTTTCTCCGCCGAGGGAGTGGCACTCAGGTTGAGCGCTTGGCCATCCCGTTGAACCTGAAATTGCAGCGCCTTGCGAGGATTATTCCGGACGATCGTCGCCATTTCGGACCAGGTATGAATCGGCTGGCCGTCAATGCTGATGACCCGGTCTCCTTCTTCAAGGCCGGAAACCATGGCGGCGGACCCGCTCATAATCGCGGTAATGATCGGGGCGCTCTCTTCAATGCCGATGGAATAGGCCGGTTCTTCCTTGGCCGTTTCCTGACCGGGAAGCGGAGCCGGGGTCACAATGATTGTTTTAATCTGATCGCCACGACGTACGTCGAGCGTCAAGGACTTGCCGTTACTCTTGGATACCGCTTCCTGCACTTCACTACGGGCCGAGATCTCCTTATCATTGACACGCAAGATCCGGTCATGG
>JAICXS010000308.1 GCA_025934615.1 Nitrospiraceae bacterium | reverse complement strand
GCAAACTGCGCACAAATCTCGCAAGCCGCTCTTTGTGCCCTTCTCCAAATTCGAGAAACTGTAATCCCACACATTCCGAGCGGACCGAACGGACCATGGCGGTTTCGACTAGGATGGTGGATTCGTGGTCCGGCGGATTCAGATTGAGGTGAAGAAAGGCGCCTTTGGAAAAAGGAGTCGTCGTGTGCAACGTACACCCGCCCATCGATAGATCGGTGATGACGTCTTCCGACCGCCCTTGGGATCCAATGATGATCGTCCGGACATGGGTGGGAAGACGTTCAAATTGCCGTTGATCCGGAGAGATCGCTCTGTGGTCGGCGCCGACGGTAAGACTTCGATAGCGATGGGCGCACAGTTGGCATCGAAAGGACTGGATCGACAAGAAGTTGAGGAAACGCTCGGCCGCGCCGGATGGACGGATCCGGCGAACGAGTTCAGTGTGGCACTGTGGGCACTCTGGCTTCATCAGACCTCACGCTGATGGTAGCTCTGCCTGGACAAGAGCTCAGGCTTGGTGCTCTATGAGCCGCGGATCATTATCATGAAGCGCCTTGCGCGGTCAAGATGGGTTCAATGGATGCGGGCGAGTAATGTGCGGGTTTTATCCATTTCCCGTCCTCCCTCTTATGTCCTCCCACTTTACTCATGTTTGAGCGATGCACCTCACGAAAGACCGGCTCCATATCGATGCCATATGAGACGGCTGTGCCATACACGACGTACAACAGATCCGCCAACTCTTTCGCCATGGCCGGCAGGTCGCCATGGTCCATCGCTGCTTTGAGTTCATCGAATTCTTCCTCAATCAACCGAACGCGCAACGTCCGTGTCTTGTCATCCGGTACGGTAGGCGCCGTGGCTGTCAGAATCCCAAACGTCCGGTGAAACTCAGAGACCATGTGTTGTTCATCGGTCATTGCCAATCCTTTCTCTGTCGCATCTATTGATCTATCACGGGAGCGCGTGGCGCGGCTTCTATGGCTTCGAGAAGCGGGATATCTTTATCCGAGGCGATCCCAAGTTCTTTAAACTTCCGAGCGGCCGGCAGAATACGCGTTTCAAGCGATCCGACGGCCTTATTGTATACCTGCACGCTTTTGGACAACGCCTGCCCTACGCTCTCCAAATATTCGGCCAGCACGGACATCCGTTCGTACAAATCTTTCCCGAGCTGGCCCGCCTGTTGCGCGCTTTGGCTCAACTGTTCCTGTCGCCAGCCATAAGCGGCGGCATGCAACAGGGCGATGAGTGTCGTCGGGGTCGCTACGATGACCCGCCGGGAAAAACCATCTTCGGTAAGCGTCGGATCATGCTCCTGCGCGACCGCCAGAAAATGTTCCCCCGGCAGAAAGAGGACGACAATCTCGGGCGTCTGCGTGAATTGATTCCAATAGGCTTTTGCGCTCAGTTGATCCATGCGTGTGCGAACCTGCATGGCATGCTTACGCAAGTGCTCCAAACGCAATCCATCATCCGGTGTCTCATGCGCTTCCAGATAGGCGGACAGCACGGCTTTGGCATCGACGACGATCTGTCGGCCGCCCGGCAATCGAATGATCATATCCGGCCGTAAACGCCCGTCGTCGGTTGTCACGGTCTCTTGCTCGAAAAAATCGCAATGGGGAATCATGCCGGCCAGTTCCGCCACGCGTTTCAATGTAATCTCGCCCCAGCGGCCTCGAACGTTCGGCGCCCGGAGTGCCTTGACCAGATTGCTCGTTTCCTGCTGCAATCGTTGATGGGAGTCGGCAAGCTGCTTGAGATGCTGATCGAGTCCGCCGTACGCCGACTGACGTGAGCGTTCCATCTGGTGGACTTGATCTTCATAACGTTGCAAGGCGCCGTGCAGCGGCTTGACGAGGTCGTCGATGGCTTGCTGTCGTTGAGACAGTTCTCCCTTCGCCTCGGCTCGCAGCGTTTCAAACGAAGATTTGGCCAAATTCAAAAACGCTTCATTGTTCGTTTTGAGCGCTTCTCCCGAGAGGGCTTTAAATGTCTCGGTTAACTCATGGCGAGCTTGCGCGAGCAGTGCTTTTTGCTCGTCCAAATGCTTGGTCGTCTCTTCGACTCGTGTTTCCGCGACGGCTTGGGCGTGGGACGCGGCAGCAAGCATGTTCCGGACCTGCAGGAGTTCCGTTCGCTCCAGATCGCCTTGCTTCCGTAATTCGGCAGCCTCCACCTCTGCGCGCTGCGCGCGCTCGGCGGAATCGATGAGTCGAGATTGAACTTGGTGGCGCAGCCGCGCAGAAACTAACAGGCCGGTCAAGAGACCGCCAAAAGCAAGGCCTACGACGAGGCCCAGGGCGAGAGACATTGTATCCATCGATCTCTAGTGAGTGGAGTGGAGAAGACGACTGGTCGGCAAGAGTACGGGAATTGGGAAGGGCCGTCAAGAAGTCGATCGCACAAACTGACCGCCGTCCTCGGCACTGGATAGTGCCGAGGAGGACGGAAGGCCGTGGTCCTACCGAAACGTATATTTCACGCCAAAAAGAATATTGATAGACGAGGCGTCAAAAGAGCCGGCATCAGCGCCGTTCGATTCAAGACCTCCGCGATTGCGCTTCCAAGCCACTTCGGTATTCAGCGCCCATTTATCGCTCAGCGGGTAATCCACGCCGCCGGCCAAGCGAAAAGCAAAGGTATTGGGGGTACTGAGCGTTCCGACATTGCGCTTCGACGGGTTGTCTTGACTGAGCGAATTGACATTGACCCCCATGCCGGCCGATCCATAGGGAATCAAGCGGCCGTAGCGGCCGGGACGAAATTCCACGGTGGGCAATAAGGACACCGTGTTCACCGTGCCGATATCTTGCGTGCCTTCCGTACTCACTCCATGGCGATTATATTCGAGCATAAAACCGACGTTCATCCATTTGTTGATGCCATACATGCCCATGAAGTTTAATACCGGTCCGACACTCGTATCGCTAAAGGCAAACATTTCCTGTGTCAGAGGGCTGAAGCCGGCTCGGAATCCGGCCGTCCATCTTCCTTCAGGAGCTTGACCTTCCGCCACCCATTGAGCATGTGCGGAAACAGGGCTGAGCCCTCCCCATGCACACAACACCGCCACCGTCATCCAACAATAAAGACCTCGCTTCTGCATCGTTCCTCCTCAATGTTCTCATGTTATTGACCGGGAAGCTCCGGTAGTTCAGCAAAACTTGTACCGTATCCGTTATCGAAACAATAATAAACATCCAACTTGCTTTCCAGACGTTGAGCCTCTGCGCAATATGAGAATACAGCTGGAGGTTTTTTCAATATCCTGCTGAAGTACCATTGCCGCATTTCGGCGCTGAACTCCACAATTGCAGAAAAGCTACACCATGCACATTTCAGCACACAAAATCACGGCATTGTTGCCCATACAGGAAACCCGTCCTAGTGCATTCTCGGGAGAAGCCATGTCAGTATTTTGGAATTAAAAAGCTGTTGAAGCATGGCTGTGAAGAGATCTATTGATCTTCGCTTGGAATGATCACCCGTCCTGCATCGGCATTGAGAGTAATCTGCTGCCCAGTCTGCAAGAGTCGAGTGATTCCATGAACATTGGCCACGGCTGGAATGCCATACTCCCGCGCAATGATGGCCCCATGGGAAAGAATCCCGCCCATTTCAGCAATGAGTCCTCCCGCAAGTCCGAACAGTGGCGCCATGCCTGGATCGATGACGGAGGTGACGACAATATCTCCCTGCTGAACGTTTCGAAAATCCTCCTGGGAACGAACGAGACGTACCGGCCCTGAGACTACTCCTGAACTGATGGAGAGCGCCGATAGCACGCGCCCAGAAGGTCCTGTCATGGAATCTGTCCAAATTAGGGTCGGTCGATGATCGTCCATGACGAAATCAGGAACTGCTTGCACCGCGTTCCGCGCGCGCTCCGCGCGACGAGAGGCTACCAGAGCTATTCCGT